>DATFWC010000723.1:0-4749 GCA_035259885.1 Xanthobacteraceae bacterium | reverse complement strand
GAGGTGTATGAGGCCGGTCTCAAGGCATGAACGGAACGATGCGTCGGACAACGCGTCCTGAGTTCACCCCATCCACTTCGGCGGATTGGTTGCCTTGATGCGGCGCGCCTCCTTCACCAGCTCCTTCACCGCGCCGGTGATCGGCAGTGACAGCCCGGCCTTGTCGGCCATTTCCGAGACGATCTGCATGTCCTTGAGCGCCCAGGTGAACGACACCTGTTCCCAGTCCTCCAGCGCCGCCGACTTGCCCGAACTCATGAGCAGCGCCTCGCGCAGCTTTTTCAGGTCGATGCCGGTGGTCTCGGCGATTCGGCCGGCCTCGATCAGCCCGATGGCGCTCACCCACAGCAGCAGGTTGTTCATCGCCTTGCCGACTTGGCCGTGGCCGACCTCGCCCAGGTGCGCGATGTCGGACGAGAAGGCGGCGTAGATCGGCCGCCCGCGTTCCACCACCTCGGGCTTTCCGCCGAACAGGGCCAGCAGCTTTCCGGCATCGGCGAACCAGCGTCCGCGGCAGATCGGGGCGTCGAGCACGTCGACGCCGTTGGCCCGCGCCTTGTCATCGAGCGCCCGCACGAAATCGGGTGCCACCGTCGACGACACCGCGATGATCGCCCCGGCCGGCAAGGTCTGCAGCACGCCGTCGGGGCCGAGCACCACCTCGCTGACCTCCTCGTCGTAGCCGACCCCGAGGATGACGAACGTGCTGGCGCGCCCGAGCTCCGCCGGCGTCTTCGCCACCGCGGCGCCGGCCGTCCGCGCCTTGTCGACAGTCTCCGCGTTGATGTCGCAGGCCGTCAACTCGTAGCCATGGTTGATCAGGTGCTTGGCCATGGCGAGGCCCATGCGGCCCACGCCGATGATGCCGACTCGCTCCTTTTCATTCGCCATCGCGTGTCCTCACTCGTTGACACCGTAGTCGCGCGCGGCGCCGTCGCGCGTGACCAAACCTTCCCTTACGTCGGCGGCCACCGCGGCGCGGTCGCGCCGCTGCGGATCGCCGTAGCCGCCGCCCCCCGCCGTCTGGACGAGGAAGCGTTCACCCGCCTTCATGTCGTAGCGGCCGGAGGCGCCCGTGTCCTGCTCCTCGGTCGTGCCGAGCCGGATCACGAAGCGGCTGCGCGCGCCGGGCTGGCCGCCGGCAAGCCCGGCGGGCGGAAACCGTGTCTTGTCGAAGCGGCGGATCACGGTGGCGTCCGCCAGCAACTCGTACTCGCGGCACATGCTCAAGCCGCCGCGCCATTCGCCGGCGCCGCCGGAATCCGCCACCAGGTCGAAGCGCGTGATGCGGCAGGGAAACTCCGATTCGAGAATCTCGATCGGCGTGACGTGCAGGTTGCTCAGGTGGGTGGCGGTGGCCGATGCGCCGTCGCGGCCCATGCCGCCGCCGTAGGCCGAGCCGAGAATTTCGTACTGCATGCCGGCCTGGCCCTGGCGCGGCTGGGCCCAGGCGATGCTGAGCGCGCTCGACGAGCCGGCATTGGCGATGGCGCGCGCCGGGTTGAGCTTGCCCAGCGCCTCCAGGATGACGTCGGTGAGCTTGAGGTTGACCATCTGATAGTTCGATACCGGCGCCGGCGGCTCGGCATTGACGATGGTGCGGGGTTTCAGCACCAGGCGCACCGCATCGCGCATGCCATCGTTGAAGCCGAGCCTGGGCGCTAGGCAGCCGATCAGGCAGTAGAACACGCAGGCCTCCACCATGGAGGGCCGCAGGTTCACCGGGCCGCGCGCCTGCGCGTCGCTGGCCGAGAAGTCGAAGCTGGCGAGGCCGTCATGGATGGTCACCGTGACGGCGAGCCGGATCGGCTGGTCGACCACGACACCGTCGCTGTCGAGAAAGCCTTCGGCCGACGCCGTGCCGTCCGGCAGCTGGCGAAGCGCGGCGCGCATCTCGTCGGCGGCGCCCTGCAGGATGGCGGCGAAGGCGTCGGTCACGCTGTCGGCGCCGAAGCGCGCGCACAGATCCTTCACCCGCGCGGCGCCCATCTCGGTGACGGCGATCTGCGCGCGCACGTCGCCGCGCACCAGCTCGGGCTGGCGGCTGTTGGCAAGAATCAGCCGCTCGATGTCGGGCAGGGCGCGGCCGGCGGCGCGGATTTTCACCGGCGGGATCAGCACGCCCTCGTGGTAGAGCTCGGTGGCGTTGGCCGAGGTCGATCCGGGCACTGCGCCGCCTACGTCCGCCTTGTGGGCGATGGAGCCGGCGAACGCTACGATTCTCTCTTCGGAAAACACCGGCGCCACGAACGCCATGTCGGAGACGTGGGGCAGCCCGCCCTCGTACGGATGGTTGGACACGAACACGTCTCCGTCTGCGATGCCAGCCGCGCGCTCGCCATAGAGTTTCAGGATGCGGCCCACCAGGTGGCGGTACACCGGCGCGTGAAAAAACATCGGCGGCGCCACGATCAGGCGGCCGCTCGCGTCGAGGATCACGCAGCTGAAGTCGCGCGACTCGCGGATGATGGTGGAGTAGCCCGAGCGATAGAAATGATAGTGCATCTCGTCGACCAGGCTGGCGACCTTGTTGCGCAGGATCTGGACCGTGATGGCGTCCATGCTCATCTCTCGAGAATCAGGTTGCCGAGGCGGTCGGTGCGCGCCGTCCAGCCGGGCGGGACGACGGTAGTGGCATCGAACTGCTCGACGACGGCAGGGCCGGTGAAACTGGCATCCGCCGGCAGCCGGTCGCGCTCGTACAGGGTGGTTTCCGTCGCCGCCGCGCTGGTGAAAAAAACCTGCCGCGTGCCCTTCCTGGCGGCCGCGAGCGAGCCTCGCGTTGTTGCCGCCTCGCGCGGCCGGTATTTCGGCACGGCGACGCGCACGCGCACGCGATAGCTGACGATCTCCACCGGCCGCTCCTTGGCGGCATGCCCGTGGATGCGCGCATGGCGCTCGTCGAAGCGGGCGCGCAGCAGCGCCAGCGAATTTTCGTCGAGCGCGTCGCCAAACAGCCCGTCGAGCGGCGTGCGCAGCTCGTACCCCTGGCCGGTGTAGCGCAGGTCGAGCTCGCGTGAAAACCGCGCGTCGCCGGCATTCATGCCTTCCGCCGTGAGCTCGTGGCGCGCCCTGGCCTCCAGCGCACACAATTGTTCTTCCGCGTGCGCGGCGGAAACGTCGGCCAGGGGCTTCAGCTCGGAGCGGATGTAGTCGTGCACCACGTCGGTGCACAGCAGGCCGAGCGCCGAGAACGCGCCCGGCCGCGGCGGCACCAGGATGCGCCGCATGCCGAGTTCTTCCGCCACCGCGGCGGCATGCACGGCGCCGGCGCCGCCGAACGGCAGCAGCGAAAAATGCTGCACGTCGACACCACGCTTGGCGGCGAACACGCGCACCTCGTCGGCCATGCGCATGTCGACGATTTTCCTGATGCCGGCGGCGGCCTCGCGCACGCTCATGGCGAGCGGCGCGGCCACGTGCGCGGCGAGCGCCGCCTGCGCGGCCGCAACGCCCAGCGTCTGCGCGCCGCCCAGAAAGTAATCGGGATTGAGCAGGCCGCACACCAGGTCGGCGTCGGTGACGGTCGGCTGTGTGCCGCCGCGGCCATAGCACGCGGGACCCGGATCGGCGCCGGCGCTCTGCGGTCCGACATTGAGGAAGCCTGAGCGATCGACCGTGGCGATCGAGCCGCCGCCGGCCGAGATCGTGGTCATGTCGAGCGCCGGCACGTCGATCTGCCGCCGCGCGATCACCCCTTCGGTGGTCTCCAGCGGCATGCCGCCCTCGATGAAGGCGATGTCCGCGCTGGTGCCGCCCATGTCGAGGGTGACGAGCCCGCGCTGGGCGTCCTGCGCGGCCCAATAGGCGCTCGCCTGGGCGCCGCCCGCCGGCCCGGAGAACAGCGTGTGCACAGTGCGGCCGCCGGCGATCGCCGCGGCGAACGGCATGACGCCGCCATTCGACTGCATAAGGAAGCGCTGCGGCGTGGTGACGCCGATCTCGTCGAGGCCGCCGTTGAGATGCGCGATGTAGCGCACCATCACGGGCTCGAGGTAGGCGTTGATCAGCGTGGTCGAGAGCCGCGGCCATTCGCGGATGCGCGGCAGCACCTCGCTCGACAGCGATACCGGCATGTCCGGCAGCTCGTCCGCCAGGATTGCCCGCGTGGCCTGCTCGTGCGCCGGGTAGGCGAAGGCGAACAGGTAGCACACCGCAATCGACTCGACGTCCAGGCCTTTGAACTCGCGCGCCGCCTGCCGCACCGCGTCGCGGTCGAGCGGAACGAGCACGTTGCCGGCAAAGTCGGAGCGCTCGGGGATTTCCCTGGTCAGGCTCTGCGGGGCGATCGGAGGGGGCTTGGCGTAAAAATAGTCGAACAGGTTGCCGTCGCGCGCCTGCGCCTGGATCTCCTGCACGGCGCGGTATCCTTTGGTGATCAGCAGCCCGACCCGGGCGCCGCGCATCTCCAGCAGCGCGTTGGTGGTGATGGTCGTGCCGTGGGCGAAGAACGCGATCTCACCGGGCGCGATCCCGCGCGCGATCAGCCTCTGCACGCCGTCAAGCACGCCCAGCGCCGGATTTTTCGGCGTGCTCGCCACCTTTTCCACCATCAGCGCGCCGCTCTCGGGATCGAGCAGCACCAGTTCGGTGTGGGTCCCGCCCACATCGACGCCGAGCCGGTAGCGCCGTTGTTTGCGATAAGCAGTTTCCGGGCTCTCCCTCATCCTGAGGAGCCCACCGAAGGCGGGCCCTCAGGATGAGGGCGACGGTCGAAGGACGGGCGCTCCTTTAGGATGAGGGCCGCTG
>DATFWC010000722.1:0-2326 GCA_035259885.1 Xanthobacteraceae bacterium | reverse complement strand
ACGGGTCATGCTGGTCCGAGGTGATTCAACGATTGCAGGCGGTAGGGCTCAATGCCACAGCCGTCCAAAACCCTCTGACAACGTTGCCTGATGCGATAGCCGCGGCCCACCGCGTGCTGGCGCGGCAGGATGGCCCGACGGTTCTGGTCGGACATTCCTTTGCCGGGATGATCGTCACCGACGCGGGGGTACATCCGAACGTCTCGGCGCTCGTCTATGTGGCGGCGCGCGCACCGGACGCAGGCGAGGATTATACTGCGTTGGCCAAGACATTTCCGACGCCACCGGCGACGGCCGGGATCGTTTTCGACGGCGATGAAGGACGTCTCACCGAAGAGGCGTTTCTGCGCGATTTCGCGGGCGACCTGCCGGAGGTGAAGGCGAAGGTGCTCTATGCGGTCCAGGAGCCGTTCCACAAGGCTCTGCTCACCGGCAAGACCACACAGGCGGCATGGCGATCGAAGCCGAGTTATTATGCGGTCTCCACCGAGGACCGCACCATCAATCCCGACCTCCAGCGCTTCATGGCCAAGCGGATGGGCGCCAGGACCATCGAAGTGAAGGCCAGCCATCTCTCGCTGATTTCGCATCCCGACGAAATCACCGGGCTGATCCTCGAAGCCGCCGGACAGCAAGCCTAGGCGGCCCGGGGCGCCCGAGCAGGTGGCGGCCGGCCATCACGGCTACCCGACCGGCCTTCTGGTCCGATAGAGTGGCGTCCCCTCCCTGCGCAGCAGACGGGGGACGGATTCACCACTCGCGAGCGCTTCATGCCAACCTACATCTGCACCGCCTGCGGCACGCAATACCCGCCGAGCGAGTCGCCGCCCAAGGCCTGCACGATCTGCGAGGAGGAACGGCAATACGTCCCGCCAACGGGCCAAGGCTGGACCACGCCGGAGAGCCTCGCGGCGCGGCACTTCAATGCATTCCGCCAGCATGCGGACGGGCTGATCGGCATCGGCAGCCAGCCCGGTTTTGCCATCGGGCAGCGCGCGCTCCTCGTCTGCACGCCGCGCGGCAACGTGCTGTGGGACTGCATTTCGCTGCTCGACGCCGCCACCGTGACGCTGATCAAGGGCCTCGGCGGGCTCAAGGCCGTCGCGATCTCGCACCCGCATTTCTATACGACCATGGTGGACTGGAGCCGCGCCTTCGACTGCCCCATCCATCTTCATGCCGCCGACCGCGAATGGATCATGCGGCCCGACGCGGCGATCCACCTGTGGAAGGGCGAGACGCTGCGGCTCCTGCCGGACGTGACGCTGATCCGCTGCGGCGGCCATTTCCCCGGCGGCACGGTGCTGCACTGGGCCAGGGGCGCCGGGATCCTGCTCTCGGCCGACATCGCGACCGTGACCACCGACCGCAAATTCCTCACCTTCATGCGCAGCTACCCGAACTTCATTCCGCTGTCGGCGCGCGAGGTTCAGGGCATCGCCGACGCGCTAGAGCCGTTCGCGTTCGACGTGATCTACGGGCATTTTTTCGATCGCGTGATCGCGCGTGATGCCAAGCAGGTGTTGAAGGCCTCTGTCGCGCGCTATCTCGCCGCCATCGGCGGCACGGCGCGCCGCGACTGATCACCAGCCCCGCGGTCGGATGTCCGGCACACGGCGGCCGCGCGTGTCGGTCCACACGGTCGTGCGCGTCTGCATGCCGAGCCCGAGCCCATTGGCGAGAAACGCGAACATGGCGCCAAAGACGAAGCCGCCGATATGCGCCCACCACGCCACGCTGCCGGCCATGCCCGGGCTGGCGATCTCGGCCGTGCCCTGGATCACCTGCAGCACGAACCAGATCAGCGCGAACCACAAGCCCGAGATCGGAATGAACAGCGGGATGAAGAAGATCGGCACGATCGTGATCACCCGCGCCGACGGATAGGTGACGGCGTAGGCGCCGATCAGCGCCGCGATCGCGCCTGACGCGCCGAGCACGGGAGCGGTCGAATCCGGGTGGGTGATCACGTGCACGAAGCTCGCCGCGAAGGCGCCGCCCACGTACATCAGGGCGAACCAGAATCGCCCGAGCCGCGCCTCCATGGCCGGGCCGAAGATCCACAGAAACCACATGTTGGAGATGAGGTGCAGCCAGCCGCCATGCATGAAGGCGTTGATGAGGAACGGCCACCAATTGTTCGGATTGAGGCCGACGCGCAGCGCCAGCGCCGGCTCGGTGTAGCGCACTGGAACGAGTGCCAGGTGCACGAGCACCGCGTCGAGCGTGCGCGGCGGCAGGCTCCACATCCACAGGAACACGATCGTGTTGATGGCGATGATCGAGAGCACGATGGCGGGCCGCGCTGCGCGCGGCGCCGTATCGA
>DATFWC010000721.1:0-2725 GCA_035259885.1 Xanthobacteraceae bacterium | reverse complement strand
AGTACAACCCGTCGAACCCATCGCGGGCGAGCACTTGCCGGAACGGTGCCGGAATCGAAACCCGTCCCTTGGCATCGAGCCGCAACGTGTAGTTCGCCACGAAGCGGTTCATCTCGCCGACACCTCACGCACGCCCCCGGCACCGACAGGGCCACCGAGACACCCTCCCCGTGGAACGCAGCGCTGCGGCCGGAACGACGGCCGCCTCGAATCTCGCTGTACGCACCCAATGGGAAATAATGGGATATCATGGGTTTTTTTGGACGTCAATGGATCGAATCGGCTGCGCCGCCCCGGCGGCGCATCCGGTCATTCCAGGTCATTAACCTTGGTTAAGCTTAAGAAATGGTTGCGCGACACAGCCAAACGGACGGGCTCGGCACGACTTTTGGGCCGCCCGCTGCATCGGCAGCGGAATCGGCGAGCCACGTTCAAGTTAAAGTCGGGTGGGAACTTTCCGCCTCCTGCCGCTGTTGCGACGGACCTGAGAGCAGTTTGTCATTGCCTCGGCCGGAACGGGCCTGCCGCTTGCGAGTTGTCCCACCGGCAGGAGGCGAGCCCCGCGGGACGGAAGGCTTTGCCTCCTCAATCGATTCGCAAAGGAGGCCAACTATGCTCAAGAAACTCGCACTGATTTCGGCGGTGAGCGCGTTCGCGATCGGAACGGCGCTCGCCCAATCCCCGAACCCGCCGCCGTCCAGCAGCTCGCCATCGATGAGCCAGGACAAGCCGAGCGCCACCACGCCGAGCACCAGCTCGCAGAACGGCAGCATGAAGTCGGCCGACTTCATCGCCGCGCAGAAGCCCGACCAGTTCCTTGCCTCGAAGTTCAAGGGCACCAACGTGCTCGGCTCTGACAATCAGAAGATCGGCGACGTGAGCGACATCCTGTTCGACAAGAACGGCAAGATCGACGCCTTTGTGGTGAGCGTGGGCGGATTCCTCGGCATCGGCGCGAAGGACGTGGCACTGGCGCCGAGCGCGTTCCAGATGGTGCCCGGGGATCCCAATTCGGCGACGGACAAATCGCCCAAGCTGAAGACCTCGATGACCAAGGATCAGCTCAAGGAGGCGGCGAACTTCGAGCCCTACAAGGAGCCCAGCAGGACCACGGGCTCCGGCGGCGGCGCGCCGAAGCCGAGCGGCTCGAGCGGCGGCATGAGCAAATAGCCTCCATCGTCCTGATGAGTTGGCGGCCCGGCTCCTTGCGCCGGGCCGCTCTTTTTTCGCGGCGGCGTCTGACGACATTTGGGGCGGGCATTGCTACGTTCGGCGGCGCCGAATCCAGGAAGGGACCTGACGCTTGTCCTCACTCGCTGCCGCGCAATTTGCGCCGGACTCGTCCCTGGTCGACGAGGTGGCGCCCTCGCCCAACCATGGCGAGCGGCGCGGCGTCAGCGGGCCCGACGCACTGCTGCTGCACTATACCGGCATGCCGGACGCACAGATCGCGCTGCAGCGGCTGTGCCAGCAGGACAGCGAGGTCTCGGCGCATTACGTGGTGTTCGAGGATGGCCGTGTGGTGCAGTGCGTGCCGGAGGCGCGGCGGGCCTGGCATGCCGGCGAGTCCACCTGGGCCGGCGCCGATGACATCAATTCCCGCTCGATCGGCATCGAGATCACCAATCCCGGCCACCAGTGGGGCTATGCCGATTTCCCCGCGCCGCAGATCGCCGCCGTGACGGCGCTCTGCCGCGACATTCTCGCGCGTAAGGCGATTCCGGCCCACCGGGTGCTCGCGCATTCGGACGTGGCGCCGGCGCGCAAGCAGGACCCGGGCGAGAAATTCCCCTGGGCCCGCCTCGCGGCCGCCGGCGTCGGCCATTGGGTCGAACCGGAGCCGATCGCACCAGGCAAGACGCTGGCGCCCGGAGATGCCGGCCCGGAGGTGCGCGAACTGCAATCCGGGCTCGCCCGCTACGGCTACGGCCTGGATGTGAGCGGCACCTATGACGACGCGACCAAACACGTCGTCACGGCGTTCCAGCGCCATTTTCGTCCGGCGCAGGTGGACGGCGTGGCGGACGCGTCGACGGTGAAGACCCTGGCGAAGCTATTGGGCGCACTGCCCCGCAGTGACGCAGGCGCGTAGCCCGCATGGAGCGAAGCGGAATGCGGGGTGGGCCGAGCAATATTGTGAGGCCGCTCCCGGATTTCGCTTCGCTTCATCCGGGCTACGGCCCTACGGCGCAGCGGTGAATCAGCTCGCCTTGCGCACCGCCAGGCCTTCGAGGTGCGCCACCACCTCGCCCACATGCATGACGTCGGCGTACTTGTGGTGCATGTCGAACAGGTTGACCTTGTGCGACAAGAGGCTGCGGTCGAAGCAGCACTCTTCCACCAGCACCACGTGGAAGCCGTGCGAATAGGCGTCCACGGCCGAGGCGCGCACGCAGCCCGACGTGCTCTCGCCGCACACGAGCACGGTGCGGATGCCGAGCTGGGTGAGATGGGCGACCACCTCGTCGACTTTCATGACGTCCGCGTACTTGTGGTGCAGGTCGAACAGGTTGACCTTGTGCGACAGCATGCTGCGGTCGAAGCAGCACTCCTCCACCAGCACCACGTGGAAGCCGTGCGAATAGGCGTCGACCGCCGAGGCGCGCACGCAGCCGGATGTGCTCTCGCCGCAGACGATCACGGTGCGGATGCCGAGCTGGGTCAGGTGGGCGAGCAGCGGCGTGCCATAAAAGATGCTGGCGCGCTGCTTGGTGATCACCACGTC
>DATFWC010000720.1:0-8075 GCA_035259885.1 Xanthobacteraceae bacterium | reverse complement strand
GGGGCCAGATGCTTTGAATCTACCCAACCTCATTACGATCGCGCGCATCCTGCTGGTGCCGGTCATCGTGTGGGCGATCGGGTCGGGCGAAATGCTGTTCGCCTTCATCCTGTTCCTGGTGGCGGGCCTGAGCGACGCGATCGACGGCTTCCTCGCCAAGCGGCTCGGCATGACCACCGAGTTCGGCTCCTATCTCGATCCGCTCGCCGACAAGGCGCTCATCGTGTCGATCTACCTGGCGCTCGGCCTCGTCGAGGCGCTGCCGCGCTGGCTGGTGATTCTCGTCGTGTCGCGCGACATCATGATCGTCGCCGCCGTCATGCTCAGCTGGCTGGTCGACAAGCCGGTGACCGTGAAGCCGCTGGCGGTGTCCAAGGCCAACACGGCGGCGCAGATCATTCTCGCGACGCTGGTGCTGGCGTCGCTCGGCTTGCGACTCGATTTCGGCTGGCTCATCGCTGCCGGCATTGCCGCGGTCGCCGTGCTGACGCTGCTGTCGATCGCGGCCTATGTGCGCGAGTGGGTCCGCCATATCGGCTGGGCCGGAGCGGAGTAGGGGTGGGGCAGGGGGCTAGTGCAGATGACGTTGCTTCCCTCAAGGACGCGGCAAGGTCACTTGCGCCACCTCTCCCCGCGTGCGGGGAGAGGTCGGATTCCAAGCGAAGCGAAGCGGAGCGCAGGAATCCGGGTGAGGGGGCTTGGCCGCGAGTCTGAGCTTGTGGAAGCGCCCCCTCACCCGATTTGCTTCGCTTCGCAAGGGCTCCGCTTGCAAATCGACCTCTCCCCGCACGCGGGGAGAGGTGGAGCAAGCGGCCCGCGCGGTGCCACGCTCGAAGGCGGAGGTGCCAGGTGAGCTTGCGCGGGCAGGTGGCGTTCTGGGCCGCGATGCTGGCGGCCTTCCTGCTCGTCCTGTGGCTGCTGCACGAGATATTGCTGCCCTTCGTCGCCGGCATGGCGGTCGCCTATCTGCTCGACCCGGTGGCGACGCGGCTGCAGCGCCTCGGCCTCAGCCGCCTGCTCGCTGCGCTCATCATCGTCGGCCTGTTCGTCGTCGCCTTCGTGCTGCTCATCATCCTGTTCATCCCGCTCGTTGCCGGCCAGCTCGCCGCCTTCATCGAGAATCTGCCCGGCTATATCAGCAAGTTGCAGGCGCTGGTGGCCGACCCGAGCCGGCCGTGGCTGCGCCAGGCGCTGGGCGACACTTTTCGCGATGCCGACATCGGCGACCTGGTCAAGCAGGGCGCCGGCTGGCTCACCACCTTCTTGCGCTCGCTGTGGTCGGGCGGCCAGGCGCTGATCTCGATCTTCTCGCTGCTCATCGTCACGCCGGTCGTGGCGTTCTATCTGCTCTACGACTGGGACCGCCTGGTCGAGACCGTGGACAGCTGGGTGCCGCGGCCGCACCGCGCCACCGTGCACGAGCTGGCGCACGAGATCGACCTCGCCATCGCCGGCTTCGTGCGCGGGCAGACGGCGGTGTGCCTCATCCTCGGCTCGTACTACGCGGTCGGCCTGTCGCTCGCCGGCTTGAACTTCGGCCTGCTCATCGGGCTCGTGTCCGGCCTCATCACCTTCATCCCCTATGTCGGCTCGATGACCGGCCTGGTGCTGGCGGTGGGGGTGGCGATCGCCCAGTTCTGGCCGGCGTGGACGCCGATCCTGGTGGTGGCCGGCATCTTCTTCGTCGGCCAGTTCATCGAGGGCTACGTGCTGTCGCCAAAGCTCGTCGGCGAGAGCGTCGGCCTGCATCCGGTGTGGGTGATGTTCGCGCTGTTCGCCTTCGGCTACCTGCTCGGCTTCGTCGGCCTGCTGATCGCCATCCCGCTCGCCGCCGCCACCGGCGTGCTGGCGCGCTTCGCGCTGCGCCAGTATCGCGCCAGCCCGCTCTATACCGGCGTGGAGCCGCCGCGATGATGTGCACTTAACCTCGGAGGTCATCCCGGCCGAGCGCTCCGGCGCGAGAGCCGGGATCCACGTACCCCTGCGATGACAGCAAACGCGCCGAGCCACACCCGCGCTACAGGGATACCTGGACCCCGGATCGGCTTGCTGACGCAAGCCGTCCGGGATGACAGCCGAGTGCTGCGCTCGGCCGGGATGACGGCGGAGAGACCGCGATGAAGGCGGACGGCCCGCGTCAGCTGGCGCTGGCGCTGCCGCATGCGGAAAATTTTGCCCGCGAGGATTTTTTGTCCGGGCCGTCCAACGCGGCGGCGCTGAAGCTGGTGGAACAGTGGCCGGACTGGCCGGCGCGCACCGCGGCGCTGGTCGGGCCGCACGGCTCGGGCAAGAGCCACCTCGCCGCCATCTGGGCCGGCCATGCCGGCGCCCGCTTTCTCTCCGGGCGGGCGCTGAAGGCCGCGGAAATTCCCGCCGCGCTGGCCACCGGCGCGCTGGTGCTGGAGGATCTGGTGCCCGGCGACCTCGACGAGCGCGCGCTGTTCCACCTCATCAACCTGGCACGCGAGGAGGGTGCGTTCGTGCTGCTCACGGCGCGCACGGCGCCGGCCGGCTGGAGCGTCGGCATCGCCGATCTCGCGTCGCGGCTGCGCGCCATTCCGGCGGTGACCTTGTCACCGCCCGACGACGCGCTGTGGCGCGCCGTGCTGGTAAAACTGTTCGCCGACCGCCAGCTCATGATCGACGCCAGCGTGGTGTCCTACCTCGCGACGCGCCTGGAGCGGTCGTTCGCCGCGGCGCGCGCCGCGGTGGACCTGCTCGACCGCGAGGCGCTGCGCCGCCAGCGCCCGGTGACCCGCGCGCTGGCCGCGGAGGTGCTGCGGGAGTAGGGCGGTTGACGAGCCGCGAACGCGGCGCGCTCCCGGGGAGAGGGTCGGGGTAAGGGGGCAAGTGAATTTCGATCCGCCCTTGCCCCCTCATCCGACGCGCTGCGCGTCGACCTCTCCTCGCTGGGGAGTGGCGGAGCAAGCGGCGCATGCCTTGCCATGCCTGGCCTCAGCGCCCGGTGACGCGCGCGCTTGCCGCCGAAGTGCTGCGGGAGCAGGGCATTTGCGCCTGTGCTCCCGTTCTTCGTCGTGACGTTTCGCGCCTTCCTCATCGGTCAGCGGGTGGAGTTGTTGCTTTTGACATATTCAACCCGTGACCTAAGCTTGCCGTCTCACTCCGGTCGGAGGATGACGGTATGTGGAAGGCGCGCGACGCGTTCGGCGCGTTGTGGCTGCGTCCATGCGGGATGGTGATCTGCGGCGCGCTGGCGATCTGGTCGGGACTCGGCGCCGCCTTGGCCGAGGGATCTTATGACGACCCGAACACCGCCGAGGGCTGGGCGTGGCCGCAGATCGAGCGCGGCGAAATGCCCGACTTCAACGAGCGTTGCGGCACGCCGGCGCTCGACGCCCGGGACGAGAAGGACCCGCGCTGGCGCGAAGAGTGCCGCCGGCTCCCCGCCCGCTTCCTGCAGGACCTGTTGACGCAACCGCCATGGCGGGACGCGATCCCCGCCGGGGGCGTGCAGATCAAGGGCGTCCGCATCGTCGGCGACATCGATCTCGAAAACGCCAGGCTCATCCGCTCGCTCGCGCTGCTCGCCAGCCGGATCGAAGGCGCGATCAATCTGGTCCGCGCCCGCACCGACAGCCTGATCTGGTTCGACGGAACGCTGATGGATGGGGTCTTCGATGCGGAGGGCTTGCATTCCGAGAGCGATCTGTGGCTGCGCAACGGCAGCGTTTTCAAAAGCGACGTCAACCTCAAGGCCGCCAAGATCGACGGACGCGTCGAGCTCACAGGCGCTAGGTTCGACGGCAAGCTGGATGCCAGCCAGGTGCGCATCGGCGGCATTCTGGCCATGAATTCCGAGGGTGAGAACCGGGCCAGCTTCCGCGAGGTGAATCTCATCGACGCCAGGGTCGCAGGCCCCCTCAATTTGCACGGCGCCAGCTTCGACGGACCGCTCAATGCCGGCCTGCTGAAAGTCGGCGGCACGCTGTTTGCGGCATCCACCGCCGCGACCAAGACCAGATTCCGCAACGTATTTCTGGTGGGCGCGGAGATCGGCGGAAATGTCACGCTAATCGGCGCCGACGTCGCCGGCCAGCTTGTCGCCGGGCTGCTGCAGGTCGGCGGCAGCCTGAGCATGAGTTCGGACGAGCACAACAAGGCCAGCTTCAGGTCTGTCGATCTAACCAACGCGAAGGTCACCGGTCATGTCGCCATGCAGGGCGCCAGTTTCGATGACGAGGTGAGCGCGGGCCTGCTGCAGGTCGGCGGAAGCGTGGGCATGGCGTCCCGCTGGCCAAACCTGACCAACTTCAAGAAGGACGTGACCCTGAACCAGGCGCGGATCACGGGCGGGCTCGACGTGAGCGGGGTATTGTTCGAGGGCAAATTGAACGCCGACTCCCTGAAGGTCGGCGGCGACCTGTTCATGCGTTACGCCTGCCACGCTGACAAGGACGTCATGGTGTTCGCGACGATCGGCGGCAACCTCGATCTGCGTGGCGCCAGCCTCGCCGAAGCCGACTTCTCCGGCGCGTCGGTTGCCGGAGAGTTGCGGCTCGATGGGCAGAAGATCCCGGGCTGTCGCAAGGGCGGCGGTGGGGCCGACGTGCTGAGCCTGCGTCATGCCAGGGTCGGCAATCTGGTGGTCGCGGACGACGCGCTGCCGGCCTCGCGCCGGCTTCACCTCGACGGGTTCTCCTTCGGCCGCATCGGCGGATTCGAGGGCGACACGCAGGCGCAGCTGCGCGGGCGTCCGATGAAATGGTGGGATGATTGGGCCAGGCTGGATCCCGACTACAGCCCGACTCCCTATGCCCAGCTCGCCGCCGCGTTCACCAATTCAGGCGACCGGGACGCCGCCAACGATATCCGCTATCTCGACCGCGCGCGGCAGCGCGAGGTGGCGTGCCAGGAGAGTTGGTGGCGTGGATCCTGCCTGCTGCAGACCGCGCTCGGCGCGGTCGCCGGCTACGGCATCGGCGGCCATACGTTCATCGTGCTTCCCTGGGTGCTGGGGTTCTGGCTGGCCGGCGCGGTCCTGCTGTGGGGCACCGTCCCGGCCGCGCGGCACAACGGCGCGATCTGGTGCGGTTGCGCCAGCCTGGCGCAGTTGCTGCCGGTGATTCCGATCAACAAGGAGCTCACCGAGTTCTTCGAGGATCCGGGGCGCGCGCGCCTGAAGGGCTGGCAGATCTTCACATTCTCTGCCCTCCGCGTGATCGGTCTGGCTCTCGGCGCGATCCTGCTCATCGCTGTCTCCGGGCTGACCCACACGTGAGGTGACGCCGATGCGCGCGCGCCGCGGTGGACCTGCTCGACCGCGAGGCGCTGCGCCGCCAGCGCCCGGTGACCCGCGCGCTGGCCGCGGAGGTGCTGCGGGAGTAGCACTCGCTTGGCGATCGCGCCGGCAATCAACAGTCGGTGCCACTCTCTCTCACGCATCACGCCCGGCAAGATGCCCCGGCGCTCCAACATCGCCGCCGCACGCTCACGCCACTCCGCATAAGCACCTTGCGGCGCGGCCGGTGGCCTGGCTGCCGGTTTGCCTGTGATGGCCAGTCAACCACCAGGCAGATCCTGGCGGAGTTTCGGGCGGACCTCGGCTCGCTCTTGCGTCTTGGTGCCACTCCTGGTCGAGGCTCGCTCCAACTGTACGGTTCCCTCCTCGCGTCGCGGCTCGCTCTTGTCTTGCGGTGCCATATCTACGCCTGCGGCTCGCTCGCAGTTGCAGGTGCACTCATTGATTATGGCTGCGGTTGCCTGCTTATCCTCAGGGCTTAGGGCCTTTCCCTGCCGCTGGGCACAGTTGATGCATGCCCGCGTCAGCATCAGTGCCTCGCCACGCGCCAGGCACTCGAGAATTTGTTTCGCTGTGGTCAGCCGTCCCCCGTTCGAGTCGTAGTACTTGGTGCCCCGCAGCAGTGAGTCATTGATCGACTGCAGCAGACCACGCAGTAGATGCAACTCTTCGTTTTGTCGTTTCAGGCTCTTCGCCAAGTCACCAAGGATTGTCATGTTGCCCCACCCCTTCCGGTCGGGAAACCCTCCACCCAATTGTTGCACGGTCTTCTTCCGTTTCTGATCGCTCACTGGTTACGGTTCTCACACGCAGCTAGGCTCGTGCAGCACGGCCAATGATTCCACGCCCCGGTGCGGCGAGAAAACCGAGCACAGGTTGAACACGTCCCCGATCTGCGCGCGAGCATCGCAAGTAATCCCACGCGCTCACCGGAAACGGTAGCTACCCGAACGGGTGAAAATCACCAACACCATCGCTGATTGCGCGCCGTTTGCATGCACGTGGTGTTCGGCCCGACCCCGCAGGCGATGGAGCACATCCGCAGCCGCCAGCTGCGCGCGCTCGGCGTCACCACCGCGAAGCGCTTAAGAGTCCTGCCCGAGGTGCCGGCGCTCGGCGAATTCGTGGAGGGCTACGAGGCGATCGGCTGGTACGGCCTGAGCGCGCCTGCCGGCCTGCCAGCCGAGATCGTGCAGAAGCTCAACGCCGCCACCAACGCCGCGCTCGCCGACGCCAGGGTGAAGGCGCAGCTCGCCGACCTCGGCGTCGAGCCGATGCCGATGACCCCGGCGGAGTTCGGAAAGTTCGTCGCCGCCGACGTGGAGAAGTGGGGCAAGGTGATCAAGTTCGCCGGCATCACGCCGGGGTGAGAGTGGGGCGATTGCACTGCCTTTGATCACGCTTCGGCGGTCATCCCGGGCGAGCCGCGAAAGCGGCGAGACCCGGGACCCAAGTACCCCTGCGACGCCGCCAAACACGCCGAGTCACACCCGCACCACTGGGGTATATGGATCCCGGCTCGGCTCGCTTCGCTCGCCGTCCGGGATGACAGCCGAGTGTGGTACTCGTCCGGGATGACAGCCGCGGCTGCGCCCGGGGCAGGTGGATTTCGGCGCGCCCCCGATTCTGCAACCCGGTCAAAGGCCGAAACTTCTCGTGACAGCGATGGGCTTGCTCCTTGCGTTCGCTATTGGGCGAAGTAGCCGCCGTCCACGACAATGTTCGCCCCGTTCACGAAGGAGGCGCGAGCTGAGCAGAGCCACACAATCAGCTCAGCCACTTCATTCGGCTTGCCAATTCGTCCAATGGGATGCAACGGGTCCATCATTTCACGCGTTCCCATCTGTCCGCCGCTCGCCTGAGTGACCAATGAATCCAGCATCCGCGTCTCAATCCCTCCAGGACAGATCGAATTGACGCGCACGCCGAGCTTTGCGTATTCCAGAGCAGCATTCTTGGTCAGGCCGTTGATCGCATGTTTTGACGCGACGTAGGGGCCGAGCCCGGGAAACCCGACCAGTCCGGCAACTGAGGCGATATTCACGATCGCACCGCCGCCATTCTCGACCATGTGCCCGATCTCGTACTTCAGGCAGAGAAAGATGCCCTTGGCATTGACCGACATGACCCGATCAAAATCGTCCTCAAGCTGCTCCGCGAGAGGAATGACCCTGCCTTCAATACCTGCGTTGTTGCAGGCGCAATCAAGCCGACCGTATTGATCTGCGATCCTCGCGACCAAGGCCTCGACGTCGGCAACTCTCGTCACGTCCGCTTCCACAAAAACAGCGTCTCCGCCACGTTGCCTTACGAGGGCAACGGTGTCATTTCCGCCGTCACTGTTGACGTCGGACACAACCACCTTGGCGCCTTCCTCGGCAAATTTCAGGGCGGCAGCCCGGCCGATTCCTGCGGCCGACCCGGTCACGAGTGCTACCATTCCGGACACCAGACCCATTCATTTCTCCCGATTTGGCAATGGACGACCGGGCAAATGTCGAAGCGCGAGCGACTGCGCCAATGCGGCTCCCAGACGTGAGCGACGAGCGGACTAAAGCATTTTCCATTTACTGTGACTCGTCATGCCCGGCCCCGGATCTTGTCCGGGGCAGGCTCTTGTGCCGGGCATCCCGCTTAGCGACGCACGGCCGTGCCAATGAAGCGAGATGGCCGGGACAAGCCCGGCCATGACAAGCACGTGTGTCGATCGACGTGGAAAACGCTTTAGGGGCGGCTGACGGGCGAAGCCAAAGTCATCCCGCTCCAGGGAAGAACGAGCTTACGGGTTCGATGCCCATTTGAGCCGAAAATTGAA
>DATFWC010000719.1:0-3922 GCA_035259885.1 Xanthobacteraceae bacterium | reverse complement strand
GAGGTCGCCGGTCTCGTCGCTGGTGTAGATCTGATAGGGTACGCGCGGCCGGTTTGGCGGCGGCGCGCGGTGGCGATCCACCGTCACCGCCACGGTGACCACGCTGTCGAATGGGACGTCGCGCAGTTTCGGCCGTGCGCGGCGATCGATAACGTCCGACGGCAGGTGGAACAAGAGGTCGATGATGCGCGGGTCCTCGCGCCCGAGCAGGCGGGCATAGTGCTTGGCCAGCTTGGGACCGACGCCGGGCAGCGTCGTCACACCGGCGAACAGGGGATTGAGCATGGCAGGGCGCATCGTCCTGGCTCATATCTCCCGGACCGCCCGATTGTCATCCCGGACGGCGAGCGAAGCGAGCCGATCCGGGAACCATGTAACCCGGCGTTGCGGATTGACTCCGCGCGTTTCCATCATCGCTGGGGGACTTGGGTCCTGGCTCTCGCGCCTCGCGGCGCTCCGCCGGGACGACATCCGAGAGCTTTACGACGTGGTTGAACTAAACCAGCGCCGACGCGACGGTGCCGAGCAGGATCAGGGCGACCAGGGAGTAGACGAGGGCGTAGTAGGCGGGCTGGTTCCGGGCCTTCAGCCGCTCGCCCATGAGGCGCAACTGGTGCGCCCAGCCGAACGCCTTGTTGAGGAAACCGACGCGCTCGCCGGCCTCGTTTTCCGTCGTCGTTTCCTTGATGACCTTGTTGGAGACCCAGCGGTTCATGGCGCTCATGGCCCGGGTGCGCAACGGCCGCTCGACGTCGCAGAACAGGATGATGCGAGTCTGGTCGGTGGTGTTCTCGGCATAGTGGACGAACGTCTCATCGAACAACAGGTCCTCGCCGTCGCGCCACGAATAGGAAGTGCCGTCGATGACGATGCGGCATTTCCCGGGATGCGTGGGCGTGACAAGGCCGAGGTGATAGCGCAGCGAGCCGGCGAACGGGTCGCGATGCTGCGGCAGCCGGGCGCCCGGCGACAGGGTGGCGAACATCGCACCCTTGATGCAGGGAATGGATTCGAGCAGCGCCACGGTGCGCGGGCACATGCGCTGCGCCGACGGCAGCGGGTCCTCGTACCATTTGAGATAGAAGCGCTTCCAGCCGCTGCGGAAGAACGAAGCGAAGCCCCAGTCGTTGTGCCTGTCCGCCGCTTTGATGCGCCCCTCATCGAACAGCGCCACCGCTTCCTCGCGGATGACTTCCCAGTTGTCCTTGAGCTGCTTGAGTTCGGGGACGGTGGCGACTGGCAGCACGGGTTTGTTGGGCACGGCGGAGAACAGATACATCAGCACATTGTACGGCGCCGCGAATATCGCCGCGTGGGTGAGCTCGCGGCGAATGCTCGGCCGCACGCGGCCACGGAAATGGATGGCGGCGACGGATGCGGCGAACGCATAGAGCACGAGAAACTGCGGTGCGACCAGGCGTGCAACCATGCTTTTCTCCACGCGGCGGATTTCGCGCGCTCGCCCCTGTCATGTTGGAAAACGGCGGTGGAAGCGGGTCGGTTCCTTCTGCGCAACCGTGTCCTGCGATCCGAGCAGGGCCTGACAGAACCGTCCTGTCCGGCTATAGAAACCGCCCCCGGCACGGCGCCTCCGGCACTGTCCGGGCTTTCGGCGTTGAGGTGGCATGACGGGAAGCACCAAATCCAGCGAGGGCCTCGACCTGCGGCGCCGAAAACTTCTGTTTCGCGCCTGGCACCGCGGCAGCCGCGAGATGGATCTGGTCATGGGTCCGTTCGCCGATGCCTGGATCGACCGCATGAGCGAGAGCGAGCTCGCCGAGTTCGAGCGCCTCGTGGCGCTGCCCGATCCCGATCTCTTCGACCTGGTTGTCGGCCCTGAAGCGGCGCAAGAGCCGGCCAACGGCCTGTTGGTGCGCCTGCGCGCCTTCCATTCGGGCACCCGCGAACCAAGATAAGGCAAGATGCCCCGTTCCCCCGCCGATCTGCTTGTTCCTGGAAAACCGCTGACGCTCGCCGGCGTGGCCGACGGCGCCGAGGGGCTTGTCCTGGCCGATCTTGCCCGCGCGCTGGCGGCGCGCGCGGAGCCCAAACATCTTCTCGTCGTGTGCCGCGACGGGTCGCGCATGGCGGCGCTGTCGCAGGCGCTCAGCTTCTTCGCGCCCTCGCTCGAGATCGTCACTTTCCCAGCGTGGGATTGCCTGCCCTATGACCGCGTCTCCCCACATTCGGGAGTGGTGGCCGAGCGCATGGCAGCGCTCTCGCGCCTGGCGCGCGGCGCGCCGAGCCAGCGGCCGGCCGTCGTCATCACCAGCGTGAACGCGGCGCTGCAGCGCGTGCCGGCGCGCGGCGTGGTGGCGAGCCAATCGCTCCACGCGGCGCCCGGCAACATGCTGCGCCTGGACGACGTGGTGCGCTGGCTCGAGCTCAACGGCTTTTTGCGCGCCTCGACCGTGCGCGAGCCGGGCGACTATGCCGTGCGCGGCGGCATCGTCGACCTGTTCGCGCCCGGCATGGAGGCGCCGGTGCGCCTGGACTTCTTCGGCGACACGCTGGAATCCATCCGCAGCTTCGATCCGGAGACGCAGCGCACCGCCGGTCAGTTGCGCGTGCTCGATCTGGTGCCGGTGGCCGAGTTCCAGCTCACCCCCGAGACCATCGCGCGCTTCCGCAAAGGCTATCTCGCCCGCTTCGGAGCCGCCCGGCGCGACGACCTGCTGTACGAGGCGGTGAGCGAAGGGCGGCGCCATCCAGGGATGGAGCACTGGCTGCCCCTGTTTCACGAGCGGTTGGAGGTGCTGTTCGACTATCTGCCGGACGCCACCGTGGTGCTCGAGCCGCTGGTGGACGATGCGGCGGACGAAAGGCTCACCCAGATCGCCGACTATTTTCAGGCGCGCCGCGATGCACCGGCTGACAGCGGCCCGCCCTACCATCCGCTGTCACCGGACGCGCTCTACCTCGCGCGCGATGAATGGCGCGCGCGCCTGGACGGCGCGGCGCTCGCGCGGCTGACGCCGTTTTCCGTGCCGGACGCCGGCGCCGCCACCATCGACGTCGGCTCGCGCCAGGGTCGCAACTTCGCCGCCGAGCGTGCCGAGCAGAAGGCCAATGTCTACGACGCCGTCACGGCGCACGTGCTGGCGCTGCAGGGCGCGGGAAAACGCGTCGCCATCGCGCTGTGGAGCGAAGGCGCGCGCGAGCGCATGAGCCACGTCCTGGCCGACCACGGCATGATGAACCTCGTCATGGTGGCCGACTGGCCGGAAGCCCTGGCCAAACCGAAGCCGGACGTCCCGGTCGCCGTGCTCGGGCTGGAGAGCGGCTTCGAGACCGAAGAATTCGCCGTCATCAGCGAGCAGGACATTCTGGGGGACCGGCTGGTGCGGCCGCGGCGCGGCAGCCGCCGCGCCGAGCATTTCATCTCCGAGGTGACGTCGCTCACGCCCGGCGACCTTGTCGTGCACGTGGACCACGGTATCGGCCGCTTCACCCGCCTGACCAATATCGAGGCCGCCGGCGCGCCGCACGACTGCCTGGAGATCCATTACGCCGGTGGCGACAAGCTGTTCCTGCCGGTGGAGAACATCGAGCTGCTGTCGCGCTACGGCTCGGAGGAGACCGCGGTCGACCTTGACCGCCTCGGCGGGGTGGGCTGGCAGACGCGCAAGGCGCGGATGAAGAGCCGCATCCGCGAGATCGCCGGCGAACTGATCAAGATCGCGGCCGAGCGGCAGTTGCGCGAGGCTGCGCGCATCCAGGTCGGCCACGGGCTCTATGACGAGTTCTGCGCCGGCTTCCCGTATGAGGAGACGGAGGATCAGCGCGCCGCCATCGACGCAGTGCTGGACGATCTCGGGGCCGGTAAGCCGATGGACCGCCTGGTGTGCGGCGACGTCGGCTTCGGCAAGACGGAGGTGGCGCTGCGCGCCGCCTTCGCCACCGCCATGAACGGCAAGCAGGT
>DATFWC010000718.1:0-15004 GCA_035259885.1 Xanthobacteraceae bacterium | reverse complement strand
GACGTGGGGCGAGTGTCGGCGGGGCGAGGAGCGGTGGCCGAGGCCGCCAACGCCCCACGCCATCGATCCCCGGATGACGTCCAACGGCGTTCCTGTACGAGGGGAGGGAGCCGTGAGCGAAGTGAATGTCGTGCCGCTGCGGCCGTTCGATGATGCCGAGGCGCTCGCATTTCTGAGTAGGCATCCCGACGGTCGGATCGAGACGAGCGTGAGCGATCTTGCGCGCCAGTTCCGTTGGCCGCCGACCAAATTGCGCCGCCGTCTCGCCACATGGGTTAACGCCGGTCACATTACTCGCCAAGCGAGCGGCCGGGGCCGGATCGTCATTGCGCCTGCCGTCGAGCATGCCGATCCGCTGCCGATCGCGCGCCCGTCGACCGTCGGCGAGACCGCCGCCCCGCCGATCGGGCGAGCGTCGGGCGCCGACACGCCACGAAGCCTGGAGACCGGCCGTTCGGCCGTGGCCGTCGGCGCAGCCGCCGTCTTGTTTGCGACCGCGCTCGGTCTGGCCGCGATCGGATTGACCATGAACGCGCGCTTTGCCGCGTCGTTTGGACAGACCGCCGAGGCGGCCGTGCTCCTCGCCGCGATCGGTCTTGCGATCGATGTGCTCGCGGTCGTGCTTCCGACCGTGGCCGTCCTGTTGTGGCATCATCGCGCCCGCGCAAGCGCCGCCGTGGCGTGGACGATCTGGCTGGCCGCACTGACCATGACATTGCTGGCAGCGATCGGCTTTGCGTCGACCAACATCGGCGATTCGGTTGCCGGCCGCGCCCGGATCGCGGTCGAGAACCGTGCACTGGCCGAGCGCATCGAACGGCTTCGGGCGGAGCGAGCCGGCATCGTCGAGACCCGCGCCGTAGGCGCGATCGAGGCAGCCTTGCAGGCTGCGCAGCCGGGGGCCCAATCGGTGTGGAAGGCCACCGGCGGCTGCCAGGACGTGACGCTTCCCGCTTCCGGGCGGGCCTGTGCCACGGTGCTGCAGTTGCGCGAGAGCCTGGCGACCGCCGAGCGGCGCGACGTGCTCGATGCCGAGCTGCGCTCAGCCGAAGCGAAGCTGGCGAGCCTGCCCTCGATCACCGCCGCCGATCCGCAAGCAGCGGCGGCTGCGGAGATCGTCGGGTGGCTCAGCGCCGGACGCATCAGCCCCGCAGCACATGACATCCATCGGCTACGCACGATCGGCCTGACGATCGCGCCGGCGCTCGTCGGTCTGATCGCCATGCTGGCACTCTCGCTGGTCCGCGCAGCCCGCCGACAGTCTTGATCCCGTCACGGGGGGCGGGCCCTTGCGCCCGCCCTCGCCCGTCGCTTCATCGCCAATCTTCGGGTCCGCATGCAGGACTGTGGCTGCCGTCGCGCCAGCAGATCGATTTCTACGATCAGCCCACGAGCATCGGGCGCGGCCGCGGACGCGATCGTGAGCTACTTCGACCGCGCCCCATGATCGCCGCATCCATGATTGGATGCAGCGAGGTCACGAACGAAATCAACGAACGGTGACCTCGTGCGATTACCTCCCAGGTAATCGACAAGCCGCTCCCGGTCCAACATCTTCGCGTCAGAAGCTGGTTGGCGTCGGCTTCGTCTTGGCAACCAGATTTCGATGCCACGTCAATTCAGCGAGTCAAAGCACAAGGAGCCAACGTCATGGCCATGACCGAACAAACCATCAACCGCCGAACTGCCCTTGCCGCCGCCGCAGGAGCCATCGGCACGCTTCTGACATCGAATGGAAAGGCAGACGATGAATCGCCAGCGCGCGGTCCCTACAAGATCGAGGACTGGGGCAAGACGTGGCGCAACCCGAACAAAGCTCGGGTGCTGGCCAGAGTGCCTGCGATTGCCACGCCGGACATCGCCGGCTACTGGCCGCAGACGACGCGCCCGGTCCGCGGGCCCCACGAGTATGCCAAGCGGATCATTGATCTGCTCGACTTCATCCCCGACTTGAGCGCGGAGCCGATCGAGGTCGCGACGAACGGTGATGTCATGTTCGTGCGCTGGATCGCCAGAGGGACCGGCCCCAAAGGGCGCTTTGAGGCGCTCGGCGTGGATCGCCTGATCGTCCCCAACGGCTACGTGGCGGAGAATCTGATCGTTTCTGATCATCCGATCTTCGCGGACTTCGCCAGGCACGTGGGTGATTTCCGCGACGAGTAGCGATATCGGCCGATCGATGCCGCTTGGCTACAGGCTCGTTGGCGAGATGGCCGGGCACAAGGCCGGCCATCTCGACGCAACCCGCGCGATCAGAACATCGCGACGAGTGCCTTGGGCGGCAGCGGCTGGGGATTGAGCGCGTGCTTGTCGAGCAGGCTCACGTAGGGATTGACCGCCGCATAGTACGGCAGCGACGTGCCGATCGAAACGCCCAGCGGCACGAGGCCGCCGGACACGAGCTGCGTCTCGACCTCGGTCAGCGCTTGGATCTCTTCACCTGTGTTCAGTCTGGTCATGACACTGTCCCTTTGCGTTGGTTGACGTGGTCCATTGGTGGCCACCGCGGTTGCGTCGCGACAGCGTGACGCATGGCTCAAGCGGACCGGACACGAGCGTGATTCACCGCACATGGATGCAACGACCATGCCCGATGACTGCGCGGCTTTCGTCGGCCGCGGTGAAGGACCCTCGCGTGCGCCAGAAAAGAAAGCCCCGACCGCGAGGCCGGGGCGAGTGGGGGCGTGTCAGGTTGACGTTCACACCATGCCGCATTTCGCCTGACGGCGCTGTTCCCCGGGGAACAAGACAGCGGCTATCGGCCGAGCGGCCGACCTGCCCCAATGGCTGCAACGAAAAGCGGCGCATCGCGGAAGCGCCGCGGGGGGCGAAGGCGCGTCACGCCACGGTCTCAACGGATGCGGCAGTGAGAACGCGCGTCTGTGCCGGCCGCTGCCGGCCATCCTCGCGTGCGCCAAAAAGAAAAGCCCCGACCGCGAGGCCGGGGCAAGTGGGGGTCGTGTCAGGTTGACGGTCACACCATGCCGCATTTCACCCGACAGCGCTGTTCCCTGGGGAACAAGACAGCGGCTATCGGCGGAGCGGTCGACCTGCCCCGATATCGCGCGCATCGCCGCCACGAAAAGGGGCGCATCGTGCCAGCGCCGCGGGCCAGGCAAGGGCGCGTCATGCCACCGTTTTCAGCGGATGCGGCAGCGAGAACGCATCACGCCTTGAAGGCGCGGAGACCTCGCGCGCCTTTGCCCGCCCGCCGGCGCTGCGGCTCTGCGCACATGGCGCGAGACAGCATCCAATGAATCGAGATGGCCGGGACAAGCCCGGCCATGACGAGGAAGCCGCGAATCGTGCGGGCGCGCGTTACTTGCCGGACACGACGGCGCGCATGATGTCCGCGCGCGTGAGGCCGCGGCGGGCGAGATCGGTGTTCGACAGGCGAGCGAGCGCCGTATAGCGGTCCTGCATGGCCCCGCCGTCGCGGATGCCGGCCAGCACGTTGGCGAAATGCCGGGCAATGCCCGCCTGGCGCGGCGGAGCCGTGACCAATGTGCAGTCGGCGAAGGTGTGCAGCTTCAGCATCGGGACCTCCCCTGGCGCGCTCAGCGGATGTGCGCGTTGAATGGCAGGAGGTTTACCGGCTGTTCACCACAGCGGATGTGACGAAGGTCACACAGCGGCAGGCGACTTATCCGGGGGACAGGTGGCCCGGTTGAACGGATTGGTTTCCGCTTCGCAGCTGCTCCACCTTCTCCCCCCGTGCGGTGAAAGGTGGATTTGCGAGCGCAGCGTCAGCGAAGCGAACCGGTTGAGGGGGCTTGGCCCCAGGCTCGGACTCGCGGAAGCGCCCCCTCACCCGGATTCCATCGCTCCGCTTCGGTGCGCTCGGAATCCCGCCTCTCCCCGCACGCGGGGAGAGGTGGAGCGAGTGGCGCGGCCGGTGCTACTCCCCGCCGGCCGCGGCTTCGCGCGGCGGCTCGCCCTCGGCCCGCTGCTTGGCCTCGAGATCCTCGCCGGTCTGCTGGTCGACGACCTTCATGGACAGGCGCACCTTGCCGCGCTCGTCGAAGCCCAACAGCTTCACCTTGACCTTGTCGCCTTCCTTGATGACGTCGGTCACCTTCTGCACGCGGCGCGGCGCCAGCTGGCTGATGTGCACCAGCCCGTCCTTGGAGCCGAAGAAGTTCACGAAGGCGCCGAAGTCCACGACCTTCACCACCGTGCCGTCGTAGATGTGGCCGACCTCCGGCTCGGAGGCGATCGACTTGATCCAGTTGATCGCCGCCTTGATGGCCTCGCCCTTGGCGGACGCGACCTTGACGGTGCCGTCGTCCTGGATGTCGATCTTGGCGCCGGTCTTCTCCACGATCTCGCGGATCACCTTGCCGCCGGAGCCGATCACTTCGCGGATCTTGTCCACCGGGATCGAGAACACCTCGATGCGCGGCGCGTGCTCGCCGAGCTCGGCGCGCGCCGTCGTCAGCGCCTTGGCCATCTCGCCGAGGATGTGCATGCGGCCGTCCTTCGCCTGGTTGAGCGAGACGCGCATGATCTCCTCGGTAATGCCGGCGATCTTGATGTCCATCTGCAGCGAGGTCACGCCGTGGTCGGTGCCGGCCACCTTGAAATCCATGTCGCCGAGATGATCCTCGTCGCCCAGAATGTCGGACAGCACGGCAAAGCGCTCGGCCTCCTTGATCAGACCCATGGCGATGCCGGCGGTCGGCCGCTTGAGCGGCACGCCGGCGTCCATGAGGGCGAGCGAGGTGCCGCATACGGTCGCCATCGAGGACGAGCCGTTGGATTCGGTGATCTCCGACACGACGCGCAGCGTGTAGGGGAACTCGTGGTGCGGCGGCAGCACGGGATGGATGGCGCGCCAGGCGAGCTTTCCGTGCCCGATTTCGCGCCGGCCGGGCGCGCCCATGCGCCCGGTCTCGCCCACCGAGAACGGCGGGAAATTGTAGTGGAGCAGGAAGGTCTCCTTGTAGGTCCCTTCCAGCGCATCGACGAACTGCTCGTCCTCGCCGGTGCCGAGCGTCGCGATCACCAGCGCCTGCGTCTCGCCGCGCGTGAACAGCGCCGAGCCGTGGGCGCGCGGCAGCACGCCGACCTCGCTGACGATCGGCCGCACCGTCTTGACGTCGCGGCCGTCGATGCGGAGGCCGGTATCGAGAATGTTCCAGCGCACGATCTTGGCCTCGAGCTCCTTGAACTCGGCGGCCACCTTCAGCTTGTCGAAGCGCGGCGTCTCGACGCCCTCGGGGAAGAAGTGGGAGATGACCTTGGCCTTGGCGGCGTCGACGGCGTTGTGGCGTTCCATCTTGCCGGGAATCGCATAAGCCGCGCGCAGGTCCTGCTCGACCAGGCCGAGCATCTCCTTCTCCAGCGCCTCGTCGTCGGCCACCTGGAAGTCGCGCGGCTCCTTGGCGGCCTTCTCGGCCAGGCGAATGATGGCGTCGATGACCGGCTGGAAATGTCGGTGGCCGAACATCACGGCACCGAGCATGACCTCCTCGGGCAGCTCCTTGGCTTCCGACTCGACCATCAGCACGGCGTCCTGGGTGCCAGCTACCACCAGATCGAGATGGCTCTCGGGCATCTCGTCGTACTGCGGATTGAGCACGTATTCGTTGTTGATGAAGCCGACGCGGGCGGCGCCGATCGGGCCCATGAACGGCACGCCTGACAGCGTGAGCGCCGCGGAGGCCGCCACCATGGCCACGATGTCGGGATCATTTTCGAGATCGTGCGACAGCGTCGTCACGATCACCTGGGTGTCGCAGCGGTAGCCCTTGGCGAACAGCGGCCGGATCGGGCGGTCGATCAGGCGCGAGACCAGGGTTTCCTTTTCGGTCGGGCGCCCTTCCCGCTTGAAATAGCCGCCGGGAATGCGGCCCGCGGCATAGAATTTTTCCTGATAGTTGACGGTGAGCGGCAGGAAATCGATGCCTTCCTTCGGCTCCTTGGCGGAGACCACGGTCGCCAGGACGGTGGTGTCGCCGTATTTGGCGAGGACGGCCCCGTCGGCCTGTCGGGCTATCTTGCCGGTTTCGAGAACAAGCTGGCGGCCGCCCCAATCGAGGGCCACGCGGTGGATGTCAAACATTGCAATCTTCTCTCATGGTTCGCGGAAGGCGAAGGCCATGCGCAAGACGGCGGGAGGCTGCGCACGATGGCGGCGCGGCGCGCCGCATCATCGTGGTGAACAGCATCCGGCGATCCTGCCATGGCCTGCCTTCCATCGGTTCGCCCGGACTTAAAGCTGGTCCGGGATTGTGCGCGGCGGCCATGCGGGCTGCCGGCTTTCTTCAAACGGCGGACGCTCGTCCGCCCTTACGCTCGCAGCATGATCTTTTCCCAAAACCGGTATCCTGTCTCGGGACCATGCTCCAGAACGAGATGGCTTTCTTCGAATGGCCATCTCGCCCTAACTTATACTCGGAGCATGATTTTTTCCAAAAACCGGTATCCACTTTTCGGAATCATGCTCCAGCACGCGCGGAATTTTCTTCCGCGCCACGCAATCAACGACGAATCCCGAGGCGCTCGATCAGCGTCTTGTAACGCCCTTCATCGGAACGCTTGAGAAAATCGAGCAACTGACGACGCTGCGAGACGAGCTTCAACAGGCCCCGCCGCGAATGGTTGTCCTTGACATGCGTCTTGAAATGCTCGGTCAGGTTGGCGATGCGCTCTGACAGGATCGCCACCTGCACTTCCGGCGAGCCAGTGTCGCTGGAGGTGGTCGCATACGTCTTGATGAGTTCGGCCTTGCGGCCGGCGGTGATCGACATCGGGAAAATCCTCTGACTTGGTTCTGCGATGGGCCGGGCCGGGATGTCGTCCAGCACGGTCGATTTCAAGCGTGCGCGGGCCTCAAGGCCCGCGCGGCTGGCCGGAATATAATGATTATTCACGGCGAAGCCAGGGGGAAATTGCGGCGCGGGAAAACTTGTCCCGAAGCGCGGCGCGAAACGCGATTCGCAAACGCCGCCCGCACCTTATCCGGGGGCCAGGCCGCAGGGTGGGTTGAGCCGCCTCGCGAGGCCTTGGCGGCGAACGCGGCGCCGCCGCGGCGAAACCCACCGTGCGCGTTTCATCCAGGCGGGTTTCGGCACGATGTGCCGGCGCCCAGTTCGTTCGCACGCGTGCCGCGTCGCAACCCACCCTACGTCAGGGGGCCAGGTTGAAGATCCGGCGCGGCCGCAGTTCCCCCTGCTCGACCTCGGCCAGCGCCACCAGGGCGCCCTGGGTGGAGACTGCCACGCAGCCCTGCACCACCGGCGCGTCACGCCCGCGCAGGAGCACGGCCTGCCCGCGCGCCAGCCGGGCCGCATCGGCGCGGCTCACGGCGAGTGCCGGCAGGGCGGCAAGGCCGGCCGCCACGGGCAGGAGAATCGGCGCGGCCAGCACGCCGTCGCGCGCCAGGGCCTTGAGCTCCTCCACCGTCACGGCGCCGTCGGTGGTGAACGGTCCGACCGCGGTGCGCCGGAGCGCCGCGACATGGCCACACGTGCCAAGCGCGCGGCCGAGATCGCGCGCCAGCGCCCGCACATAGGTGCCCTTGCCGCATCCGGCCTCGAGCTCGGCGTGATCGGCGTCGGGCACGCCGACGAGATCGAGGCGATGGATCTCTACGGGCCGCGCCTCGAGCGACACCGCCTCGCCCTCGCGGGCGAGATCGTAGGCGCGCTCGCCGGCGATCTTCACGGCAGAAAATTTCGGCGGCTGCTGCATGATCGTGCCGGTGAACCGCGGCAGGGCGGCGCGGATCGCGTCGACATCCGGCCGGAGGCCGGATGTCACGATCACGCTGCCCTCGGCGTCGTCGGTATCGGTCTCGACACCCCAGCGCACCGTGAAGCGATAGGACTTTCGCCCGTCCATCACGAAGGACACGGTCTTGGTCGCTTCGCCCAGCGCGATGGGCAGCACGCCGGTGGCGAGCGGATCGAGCGTGCCGGCATGACCCGCCTTCTTGGCCGCGAAGGCGCGCTTGACTACAGACACGGCATGGGTCGACGTCATGCCGACCGGCTTGTCGAGAACGAGCCAGCCGTCGACGTTGCGCTTCTCGCGCTTGCGCTGCGGCGGCGACGCGTTGTCCGCTGCGTTACTCATCGTCATCCGGTCGGTTGAGGTCGCGCTGGACAGCAGGCGTTCGCAGAAGCTTCTCGATTCGTTCCGCTTCGTCGAATCGCTCGTCGATGCGGAAGCGGATGTCAGGTGCAAATTTCAGGTTAACGCGGCGCGCGATCTCCCCGCGCAGGAATTTCTTGTTGCGGTCGAGCGCCGCCAGAACCTGCTTCTCGTCGCGTCCGCCGAGCGGCATCACGTAGATCGTGGCTTGGCGCAGGTCGGGGCTCATGCGCACCTCGGGCACCGTGATCACGTGGCCTTCTAGCACCGGATCGTGCACCTCGCCCCGCGACAGAATCTCCGCCAGCGCATGGCGCACCAGCTCGCCCGCGCGCAACGCACGCTGCGAGGGGCCTGCCTTCTGCTCAAACCGTTTAGCCATAGCGTCGGTCGCCGCGCTGCCGATACTCACGTGCCTCGATTGGCAATCACATCACGCCTTGCCCGATACCCCAGCCAAGCGAACACAACAGCAAGAAACAGGCGCAGCCCCAGATCCAGCAGATCCGTCTGATAGGACCGACAACCCTCATATCGTGCAGCACGATAAATGTCTTGATCCGGCAGCAAATCGACCAGGACATAGAGCAGAGATCCAGACGCGAGGAGCGCCGACACGGCGAGGCCAAGCCACCATAGCCTTGCCGCGAGCACGAGCACCAAGCAGCCAATCAGCATGACAAGTCCGAGTGGAAATCCGCTCGGATTCAGCAGCCAAACGGGACCGTCTGCCGTGCGCCAATTCTCGCCCACGACCTTGTCGCAAACCTCGGCGTTCGCCAGTGTAGGAACTGCCAGGACACAGACCGCAGCCATGACCTGTCGACCGATCGAGCAACCATGTGTCGAGCGAGAATCCACCATGGCGGCACGTGCTCCAACCATCGGGCCTCACCGCCGCCCGGGCGCCATCTGGCGGGCGAAGGCGGCGAAGCGCCTGGCCTGGTCGGCCGACGCGAAGGCGCGCCTGGGCACGATGACGGCGGCGAGCCGCGCGAATATCAGGAACACGTGCTCGTCGGTCTCGACCACGCGCACGATCGACGCCCACGGCATGGCCAGCACGATGTCGCCCATGTTCGACGCAACGCCGCGATTGTCCACCACCAGCTTGCTCTCGCCCAGCGCCATCGGCTGGCCGGCGAAAAAACTGCGCTCGTACAGCGGCAGCAAGGCGAAGCGATAGACAAGATAGAGGACGACGGCACAGACCCCGGCGACGCCCACGGCGGCGCCTGCGGTTCCCGACGACAGCACCGCCGCCAGCCCGACGAGCGCCGCGACGGCAAGGATCGCCAGGACCGGAAGCAGCGCCGCCACCCGCTCGATGGGACGCCGCCGCGCCTTGCGCCAGAAGGCGCGATGATCCTCGGAATCGACGCGGAAGGCGAGGTCGAAGGGCGGCTCGCGCGCAGTCGCCGTGCCGAAGGCGGCACGAGGTCCCTCCATGTGACTCCTCCGGAAGATACGAGACCCTGTTGATACTCTGCCTCTCAGTCGTTCCCGCATAGGCGGAAACCCATAACCACCCAATTTGCGAATTGCTCTTCGCGGTGATCATGGGTCCCCACCTTCGCGGGGACGACCATGAGCAAGCGGCAACCGAAATCAAACCTTACAGCGAGCGCTGCACCTTCTCGACGCGGTAGCACTCGATCGTGTCGCCCTGGCGCATATCCTGATAGCTCTCGAAGGCCATGCCGCATTCCTGGCCGGCGCTCACCTCGCGTGCGTCATCCTTGAAGCGCTTGAGCTGCGACAGCTTGCCCTCGTGGATGACGACGTTGTCGCGGATCAGCCGCACGTTGGCGCCGCGCTCGACCACGCCGTCGGTGACGCGGCAGCCCGCCACCTTGCCGACCTTGGAGACGTTGAAGATCTCGAGGATGATCGCGTTGCCCAGCACGGTCTCGCGCAGCGTCGGCGCGAGCAGGCCCGACATCGCTTTCTTTACGTCATCCACCAGGTCGTAGATGATGTTGTAGTAGCGGATCTCGATGCCGGCGCGTTCGGCCGCTTCCTGCGCTTCCTTGTTGGCGCGCACGTTGAAGGCGATGATCGCGCCGTTCGAGGTCTCGGCCAGCCGCACATCGGATTCGTTGATGCCGCCGACGCCGGCGTGGATGACGCGCGCCGCCACCTCTTCGGTGCCGAGCTTGTCGAGTGCGCCGATGATGGCTTCGACCGAGCCCTGCACGTCGCCCTTGATGACCAGCGGAAACTCCTTGCGGCCGGCGCTCTTGAGCTGGCTCATCATCTGCTCGAGCGAGCCGCGCATTGCGCCGCCGCGCGCTTCCGCCTTCTCGCGCTTCTGGCGCGCGCGGTAGTCGGTGATCTCGCGCGCGCGCCCCTCGCTGGCGACGACCGCGAGGCGATCGCCGGCTTCCGGCGTGCCGTTGAAGCCGAGAACCTCGACCGGCGTCGACGGCCCGGCATCGGTCACGGCGGCGCCGGTGTCGGACACCAGTGCGCGCACGCGGCCCCACTCGGCGCCGGCCACGATGATGTCGCCGACGTGCAGCGTGCCGCGCTGCACCAGCACGGTCGCCACCGGCCCGCGGCCGCGGTCGAGCTTGGCCTCGATCACGGTGCCCTCGGCGGCACGGTTGGGATTGGCCTTGAGCTCGAGGATTTCGGCCTGCAGGCCGATGGTCTCCACCAGCCTGTCGAGATTGAGCTTCTTGGTCGCCGACACTTCGACGTCGAGCACGTCGCCGCCCAGCGATTCGACCTGCACCTCGTGCTGCAGCAGCTCGGCGCGGACGCGCTCCGGCTTGGCGTCGGGCTTGTCGATCTTGTTGATGGCGACGATCATCGGCACCTTGGCGGCCTTGGCGTGGTGGATGGCCTCCACGGTCTGCGGCATGACGCCGTCGTCGGCCGCCACCACCAGCACCACCACGTCGGTCACCCGGGCGCCGCGCGCGCGCATCGCCGTGAAGGCGGCATGGCCGGGCGTGTCGATGAAGGTCACCTTGCCGCCCGACGGCGACGTCACCTGATAGGCGCCGATGTGCTGGGTGATGCCGCCGGCTTCGCCGGCCGCCACCTCGGTCGAGCGGATGGCGTCGAGCAGTGACGTCTTGCCGTGATCGACGTGGCCCATGATGGTGACCACTGGCGGGCGCGGCTGCAGTACCGCGGCGTCGTCGGGCGCATCGAAGAGGCCTTCCTCGACGTCGGACTCGGCAACGCGGCGCACCGTGTGACCGAGTTCTTCGGCGACGAGCTGGGCGGTGTCGGCGTCGATCACGTCGGTGATCTTCACCATCTGGCCCTGCTTCATCAGCAGCCGGATCACGTCCACGGCACGCTCCGCCATGCGGTTGGCGAGCTCCTGGATGGTGATCACTTCGGGAATCGTGACTTCGCGGACGAGCTTTTCCTTGGGCTCGTTGGCGGCGTGGCCCTTGAGCCGCTGAACGCGCCGGCGGAACGCGGCGACTGAGCGCTCGCGCTCCTCGTCGGCGCTCAGCGCCGTCACCAGGGTCAGTCGGCCGCGCCGCTTCTCGGCACCGGGACGCGCCGGCTTGGGCGCGGGCGCGGGACGAGCCGCCCCGCCGGCGCCACGGCGGGTGGTGCGCGGCGCCTCTTCCTCCTCGGCCTCGAGCGCGACCGCGGGGCGCGGGGTCAGCGGCGCCTTCGCTTTCGCTTCCTCTTCGCCGAAGCGCTTCTTGGCCTCCTGCTCGGCCTTGCGCTTGGTCTCTTCGTCGTGACGGCGCCGATCTTCCTCTTCGCGCTTGCGCGTCTCGGCGGCCTCGCGCTCGGTGCGCTCGCGCGATTCACGCTCCGAGCGCCGGCGCGCTTCCTCCTCGGCGTGCTTTCGCTCCTCCGCCTCGCGCACGCGCGCGTCGGCGAGCGCATGCGCGCGGGCGCTGCGTTCCTCCTCGGTCAAGCTGCGCAACACCACGCCCGACGGCTTGGGCGCCGGGGCAGCCGGGGCGGCGGCCGGCGGGGCGCCCTTGGGGGCGCGTCCGGTGGGCGCCGCCGGCGCGCCAGGCACCGCCTCCGCCTTGGCCTCACCCGGCCCGATGACGCGGCGCTTCACCTTTTCGACCACGACCGGCTTGCTGCGGCCATGACTGAAGCTCTGGCGCACGACGCCCTGCTCGATCCCGGTCCGCTTGAGCGTCAGGGTCTTGGTCGAAGAGACCTTCAGCGTCTTCTCGCCAGGGTTCTTTGTTTCGGTTTCCGTCATTACAGATCCAATTCCGTGCGGCCTCGCCTTGATCAGATCGCGTGACCCAAACCAAGGTCGGCTGCGAACACGTCAAACCCGTCACAGGGGTTACGAATTCCGCCCACCGCCGTTAGGGCGGGATTCGTAAAACCGGCTCAGGGCAGTCCCATTTCACCACGCCCGGCGCCTGCATCGGCATCGGGAGCCCCGCTGCGAAACCGCTTCACGCCGTCCCAGCGGGCAAGGAACCCGGCGCTCGCCGGGCCGGCGAGCAGGGCAGCATGTACCACATTTGACCGCCCCAATGCCAAATCCAATTGCGCCGACGTCAACGTATCGATAACGGCCGGGCCAGCCTCGCCGAATCGGCGCCTTGCGGCCGCGTTAAGCTTGCGTATCCCGTCAGGGCGGGCATCCGCCGCATGAATCAGGCCGACCACCGGCTCGCTGGCCAGCGCCGCCTCGACCTTGGCGAAGCCGGCCGCTACGCGGCCGGCCTTGTGGGCCATGGCCAGCGCATCAAGGGCGCGGCGCTCCAGCAGGCCCTCGGTCAGGCCGACCAGATCGGGTGAGACCCGCACGTCGCGCTTGAAGCCGCGCCCGAACGCCTTGCGGGAGACCGCCGCCGCCACCGCGGCCCGGCTCGCCGTGACCCAGACGCCGCGGCCTGGCAGCCGGGCCTTGAGGTCCGGCATAACGGAGCCGTCTGGCGAGACCACGAAGCGGATCATCTCGGCCACCGGCTTTACGGTGCGGGTGGCCACGCACAGCCGTTCCGTCCCGATCCGCCGCGGCCCGGCATCAGCCTCGCCGTGATCCACGCCTGCCAGCATAGATAGGTACGCTCCCGGCCCTTTGTCAGGGCATGATCCCGGTGCGGATCATGCCCAAAATCCTCAATGTGGCGCTTCCACGGTCTCGCCCTGGACCTCGCCTTCGGCTTCCGCCGCGGGCGGCGCCAGGTCGGCTTCCGTGACCCACCCGGCCTTGAGCCGCGCCTGCATGATCAGGGCCTCGGCGTCGTCGCGGGAAAGTTCGAAGCCGTCGAGAATGCCCGCCTGGCGCACGTTCTCGCCGTCCTTGCGTTCGGTCCAGCCGGTGAGGTCGTCGGTGGCGCAGCCGGCCAGATCCTCCACCGTCTTGATGCCGTTCTCGCCGAAGGCGACCAGCATCTTGGTGGTGACTCCCGGCACCTCCTTGACGGCGTCCTCGACACCGAGCGCACGGCGCTTATCGTCATACTCGGCCTCGATACGCGCCAGATAGTCGCGGGCGCGCGTCTGCAACTCGTGGGCGGTCTCCTCGTCGAATCCTTCGATTCCGACGATCTCCTTCTCTTCCACCAGCGCCAGCTCCTCGACCGAATTGAAGCCCTCCGACGCCAGCAGCTGGCCCACGACCTCGTCGACGTCGAGCGTCTCCATGAACATGCGCGTGCGGTTCTCGAACTCGGCCTGGCGGCGCTCCGATTCCTCCTGCTCGGTGAGGATGTCGATGTCCCAGCCGGTGAGCTGGGAGGCGAGCCGCACGTTCTGGCCGCGGCGGCCGATGGCCAGCGACAGCTGCTGGTCCGGCACCACCACCTCGATGCGCTCGCGCTCCTCGTCGAGCACGACCTTGGCGACTTCCGCCGGCGCCAGCGCGTTGACCACGAAGGTGGCGATGTCGGGCGACCACGGGATGATGTCGATCTTCTCGCCCTGCAGCTCGTTGACCACCGCCTGCACGCGCGAGCCGCGCATGCCGACGCAGGCGCCGACCGGGTCGACCGACGAGTCGCGCGAGATCACGGCGATTTTCGCGCGCGAACCCGGGTCGCGCGCCACCGCCTTCACCTCGACGATGCCGTCGTAGATCTCGGGCACCTCCTGCGCGAACAGTTTGGCCATGAACTGCGGATGGGTGCGCGACAGGAAGATCTGCGGCCCGCGCGCCTCGCGCCGCACGTCGTAGATGTAGGCGCGGATGCGGTCGCCGTTGCGGAAGGTCTCGCGCGGCAGGAGCTCGTCGCGGCGCACGATGGCCTCGCCGCGGCCGAGGTCGACCACAACGTTGCCGTACTCGACCCGCTTGACGATGCCGTTGACGATGTCGTGGATGCGTTCCTTGTACTCGTCGTACTGGCGGTCGCGCTCGGCCTCGCGCACCTTCTGCACGATCACCTGCTTGGCCGATTGCGCCGCGATGCGGCCGTATTCCAGCGGCGGCAGCGTGTCCGCGATGGTGTCGCCGATCTGCGCCGCCGGATTGCGCCGGCGCGCATCCTCGAGGCTGATCTGGTTGGAGGGATTCTCCACCTGCTCGACCACCAGCAGATGGCGCGCAAGCCGCAGCTCGCCGGTCTTCGAGTTGATCTCGGCGTGGACGTCGGTTTCGCTGCCGTAGCGCGAGCGCGCCGCCTTGGCGATGGCGTCCTCCATGGCGGTGATGACGATGCTGCGGTCGATCGCCTTCTCGCGCGCCACCGCGTCAGCGATCTGCAACAGCTCCAGCCGGTTTGCACTGACGGCAGGCATTCAACGTCTCCTCATGTTCAAGTGCCGCGTCGCACTCCGGCGCACGACACCGTTCCAACGGCCGCGCATGCTTGCGGCATTGGAAGGCTGTATCCGCTGCATTCCGGACCAACCTTCGCCGCACATGCGCGAACTCAAGACGGCGGATCGAAACCGCCGCCGCTACCCGTGCTTCCCGTCTTGCCGCGCTTCAGCGACTCGGCAACAAGCG
>DATFWC010000717.1:0-2896 GCA_035259885.1 Xanthobacteraceae bacterium | reverse complement strand
TCGCCGCCTTCCATGTAGATGTCGGGCCGCTCGTCGATGCTGTCGTCGATGATGACGTCGAGGCCATAGCACTCGCCGACCGGCGGTACGGCGCCGTGGGCGCAGTCGCGGAACAACTGGTCGATCTCGCTCTCGGGCGCGAGCGCGACGTCGTCGCCGAGCCTGGCCTGAAGATCGGCCAGGCGAATGCGATGCGACGCCGGCAGAACGGCCAGCATGTAGCCGCCGTTGTGGCACAGCACGACGCCCTTGGCGAGGCAGTCGCCGGGGACGTGGGCTGCCTCGGCGGTGCGCATCGACGACACGGTGGGCGCGTGGGTGATCACTTCGTAGGTGACGTTCTGGTCCAGAAATGTCCGAAGGGTGGGCGCAATGGACATGACGATCCTCCGCTGCGATTCTTGGGCGTCGCGCAGCCGTGAGGATTTTTTGCGCGTCGCCTCACGGCGCGCGGCTTCACATGGCCGCCATGATACGTCCCGGGGGCGCCCGCCACAATCGCCATCGGACTCCCGGGACTTGATTCCCCGCCGCGTGCCGGCAACAACCGGGCGATCAACACGGAGGCCCATCCATGAAACGCACCGCATCTGCCCGCTGGCGTGGCGACCTGAAGCAGGGCGCCGGCAGCCTCACCACCCAGAGCGGCACGCTCAAGGACACGCCTTATTCGTTCAAGGCGCGGTTCGAGAGCGGGACCGGCACCAATCCGGAAGAGCTCATCGCGGCGGCGCATGCCGGATGTTTCACCATGGCCCTGGCGGCGGCGCTCGGCGGCGCCGGTTTCACGCCGGAGGAACTGTCGACCGAAGCCACGGTGACGCTGGAGCAGGTATCCGGCAACTGGACCATCTCCGCCGTCCACCTGGCGCTGAACGGCCGCGTGCCGAACATCGATCGCGCCAAGTTCGACGAGTTCGCCGCCGGCGCCAAGGCCAATTGCCCGGTGTCGCGCCTGTTCAAGGCCGACATCACGCTGGACGCCAAGCTGGCGTCGTAGTTGCCGAGCACGGCCTCACAGCGGTCGGTCCCGCGCAAGCGGGAACCCTTGATCACAGGTTTGGCTGGATTCCTCTGCCGGCGATTATGGGTCCCCGCCTTCGCGGGGACGACGGGCCAACTCGCGGATGACGCGCTCGATGCCTTTGACCACGCGCGCCAGCTTGTCGAAGTCCACCTTGTCCGGCGTGTCGGTGGACAAATGGTAGTGCGGATAGCGGAACACGGCCGTGTCGGTGATCATCACGGCCTGGAAGCCGTGCTCCACGAAGGCCCAGTGGTCAGACCAGCCGATGCCGGGAATGATGCTGGGCGCGACTCCGCCGACGCTGGGGAATGCCGTGTGCGCCCGGAACGACCTTATCGTCTCTTGCACCAGCGGCCGTGAGTTGAGCAGCCCGACGAAGGCGACGAAATCGCCGCGATCGGGATAAATCAGGCCGAACGGCGCCGGGTAGTGCTGGCTCCCCGGCGCGTCGGAATAGAAGCCGATGGTCTCCAGCGAATACATCGCCACCACGCGTTCCCGGCGCGCGGCAAGCGCGCCGGCGTATTGCAGGCTGCCCATCTGTTCGGTCTGGAAGTAGGGCGGCTCCTCGTTGACGAACAGCACCAGGCGGATGCGCCTGCCGCTCTTGCCTGCGAGATCGGCGAGCAGGCGCGCGAGCTCCAGCACGGCGGCGGCGCCGGTGGCGTTGTCGTTGGCGCCGGGGCTTCCCGTCACGCTGTCATAGTGCGCCCCGACGACGATGACCTCGGGATCCGGCGAGTTGCCGGCAGGCTCGATCGTCACATCGATATTGCGCACCGGCTTGCCGTCGACCTCAAACGTCTGGCGACCGACGGTGTAGCCGTACGATTCCAACACGCCCTCGATGTAGCGCGCGACCTTCTCGAGTTCGTCGGGATGATGGAGATTGTGCTCGCGCGCCGCGATGGTCTCGACATGGCGCCTGAGCACGGCCGCCAGCGCCGCTTCGGCCTCCGTCAGCGCCGGGAGGGGACCGCGGTGCGGTTCGCCCGGAACGCTGGTCATATAAAGCAGCGCGCCATAGCCCACGGCGACAATGATCACGACGACAACGGCTGCGGAGATCATGACGGCTCGCAGCATGAAGATCATGAAGGATCGCAGCATGACGGCCTCGACGCGCCGCGCGCAAGCGTGGCGATTGCGCGAACCGAATTCCGCTGCGGAGTCGACTATGCCGCGCTCGGCTTGCGTCCGCCGCCGCTGCCGACGGTCGTGCCCTGGCGCTTGTCCAGGTAGGCGCCGACCACTTCCATCAACTGCTCGAGCTTGCCGTCGAAGAAGTGGTTGCCGTCGCGGATGACTTTCTGGTCGATGACGATGCCCTTCTGGGTCTTCAGCTTTTCCACCAGGGTGGTGACGTCCTTGGCCGGCACCACCGCATCCTTGTCGCCATGCACGATCAGCCCGGAGGACGGGCAGGGGGCGAGGAACGAGAAGTCGTAGAGATTGGCTGGCGGCGCCACCGAAATGAAGCCCTCGATCTCGGGGCGGCGCATCAGGAGCTGCATGCCGATCCAGGCGCCGAAGGAGAACCCCGCGATCCAGCAGCTGCGCGCCTCGGGATTGAACGACTGCGCCCAGTCGAGGGCGGCGGCGGCGTCCGACAGCTCGCCCTGGCCGTGATCAAAGGCGCCCTGGCTGCGGCCGACGCCGCGAAAATTGAAGCGCACCACGGAGAAATTGCGGTGGGCGAAAGCGTAATAGAGGTGGTACACGATCTGATGGTTCATCGTGCCGCCGAACTGCGGATGGGGATGCAGCACGATGGCGATCGGAGCGTTCTTCTGGCGCGCCGGATGGTACCGACCTTCGATGCGTCCAGCCGGACCGGTGAAGATGACCTCGGGCATGAGCCTCCTCGAA
>DATFWC010000716.1:0-2463 GCA_035259885.1 Xanthobacteraceae bacterium | reverse complement strand
CGCTGCGACGACGGCATCACGCATGAAGCTGTGGACGGATTGCCCGGGCTGCGGGTGGCGCGTGTAGGCCGACTGGCCGGTCCCGATGATCGCAGCGTTGTTGAACATGTCTCCCCTGCCGTTATTGCGGGGCCATTGTGTCGCGAACGCGTTGAGAGGGGAAGATGCCGGTGCTAGCCTGATCGCCGCCGCATCGCTCCTCGCGGCAATTTTTTCGGGCAGAGTATGGTTCGCGCCGCTATCGTCGGGCTGGGCCGCTGGGGCCGATCGCTGGTCGCGTCCGTGCAGGGCAAGAGCGACAGCATCCGTTTCGCCGCGGCGCACACGCGCACGCGCGCGACGGCGGAAGAATTCTGCCGCCAGCATGACCTGCCGCTGCTCGGCAGCTTTGACGCGGTGCTCACGGATCCGGCGATCGACGCCGTCGTGCTCGCCACGCCGCACAGCCAGCATGAGGCGCAGGTGCGCGCCGCGGCGGCCGCCGGCAAGCACGTGTTCGTGGAGAAGCCGATCACGCTCAACCGCAAGAGCGCGGACGCCGTGGTGGCAGCAGCGCGCAGGGCCGGCATCGTGCTGGCGGTGGGTTTCACCCGCCGCTTCAACCCGTGCATCGGCGAGGTGCGCATGCGCCTCAAGGACGGACGGCTGGGCGCGCTCGTCGCCATGGTCGGGCAGCACACGACCTCGACCGGCGCCTTCATCCCGGCGGACAACTGGCGCGCCGATCCGGATGAATCGCCGGCCGGCGCCATGACGGCCGTGGGCGTGCATCTGCTCGACCACATGATCGAGTTCGCCGGCCGCGTGCGCGACGTGCAGTGCGTCACCGCGCGCTACGGCATCGGGCCGGCCGATGACACGACAACCATGCTGCTGCGCTTCGAGAGCGGCGTCACCGGCACCATCTTCTGCTCCGTTGCCACCGCCACCAATTTCAGCTTCTCGGTCTACGGCACAAAGGGCCTGGCCGAGGTCTCGCGGCCGAACCTCCAGCGCTTCCGTTTCGTGCCGGCGTCGGAGCGCGCGCCCACCGGGCCGGTCACCGCACCGCCGGACGAGATCATCGAGCACCCGGGCTTCGACATGCTCAATGCCGAGCTCACCGAATTTGCCCGCTGCGTGCGCGAGAAGTCGACCTATCCGGTTGCGCTCGATGACGTGCTGCATGGCATGTCGGTGTTCGACGCCGTGGTACGCTCGGCGCAAACTGGAAGGGTTGAAGCGGTTGAATGAGTTTGGTCGTCATAGCCGGGCTTGTCCCGGCCATCCCGCTCGAGAAGGCAAGGCCATGCCAACTTAGGCGAGATTGCCGGGACAAGCCCGGCAATGACAAAGACGTGAGAAAGAGAAGAAGGGAGCCCTAATGGACAAGCTGATCATCACGGTCGCCGGCGACTCGCGCACCTCCTACCCGCACAACCATCTGTGCCCGCCGCAGGAGGACATCAAAGGCGTGGCGCAGCAATATATCGACGCCGTCAATGCCGGCGCCGCGATCGCGCACATCCACGGCCGACGCACGCTGGAGGAATCGATCCAGGCCGACGGCAAACAGGTCTCGCGCATCCATCACGACGACTGGAAGCGCCTGCAGGACACGATCATGGACAAGGTCGACCCGATCATGCAGTTCGGCGTCGCCAGCGCCCGCATCGAGGAAAAGATCAAGCTGATGAAGCTCGGTCCCGACATGATGGCGGTCGCGTTCAACGCGCACGACGAATATTTCCAGCCCGAGCCGTCGCTGCCGCCCAAGCGCATGATGGCGCTGCACCCGGTCGAGGAACTCATCGCCTATGCCAAGGCGGCCGAGGAGCACAACGTGAAGCTCGAGGTCGAGTGTTTTCAGACCGGCGCGTTCTGGCATCTCGAGTTCGTACGCCGCCACGGCTATCTCAAGGAGAAGACCTACACGACGCTGTTCATCGGCTGGCCGGGCGGCACATGGACGCCGCCGACCGAACGCGCGCTGCAGTTCATGGTCGACAACCTGCCGCAAAACTGCATCTGGAACGTGAGCGTGATGAACCCGGAGAAGCAGTGGTCGATCCTGGCGCTGGCGGTGGCGCTCGGCGGCCACGTGCGCGTCGGCTACGAAGACAATCCCTACATCGCGCCGGGCGAGTTCGCGAAGAACAACGCCGTGCTGGTGGAGCGCATGGTCGGCATCGCGCAGCGACTAGGGCGCGACATCGCCACACCGGCCGAGGCGCGGCAGATCCTGGGAATTCCACGGCCCCAGTGAGGGGCGAGTTGCCGGTTCGGACGTCGGAGCACTCAATAACTACGAAGTGTGAGGAGCGTTGATGCGATACCAAAGCACTGTTCGATTGACGTGGCGCGTTGCGCTGCTGGTGCTCGCAAGTCTCGCGCTGATCTCACGCCCGGCCGCTGCGGCGTATCCGGACCGGCCGGTGAAAATCGTGGTACCGTTCGCGCCCGGCGGCACCAGCGATATCGCGT
>DATFWC010000715.1:0-6812 GCA_035259885.1 Xanthobacteraceae bacterium | reverse complement strand
AAAGTCCCCGGGCCGCAATGCATCGAGCTTAAGGCCGGCGACCGGGAAAGGTCCAGGTTCTCGTACCGGATCCGTTGCGATCGTCTGAATCAACGTGCGGCACGTCATGGTCATAGGAGGGAGGAAAGCCACATGAAGTGTGTTCTTGCGATCTCCGCCGCGCTGCTGCTCGGTGTCGGGCAGTTGCCGGCGCATGCGCAAAGCCCGAACGACCTCGTCAGCCAGGCGGTTGCCGCGCAGGGCGGGGCGGAGAAGCTGCGCGCCGTCAAGTCTACCGTCATCAAGGGCGAGGCCAAGCATTGGGAGCCGGGGCAATCGTTCAAGGCCGGCGGCGAGGCTCGGTTCCTCGGCGATTCCGCGTTCACGCTGACGGCCGACGGCGCGAGTCGCAGCGTGCGCATCGACTGGGATCGCGACATGAAATATCCCGCGGTCGAGCGCATCAAGTTCAGTGAGATCGTGACGCCCACATACGGCGTCGTGATCAACGACAAGGGCAGCCAGCCGATGTCGGGCATCCGCCTGGCCTCGCACCTGCGCGAGCTCGGCCGGCAGACGCCGGGGCTGCTGCTGCGGGCGCTGGAAAACCCGCAGAGCGTCGCGGCGATCGAGGGCCAGAAGCTCGGCGACCAGACCCTGCCGGCGGTGGCGGTGACCAGCGGCGGCACTCGCTACATCGTCCTGTTCGACCGCACGACCAAGCTGCCGGCGGCGGTGCGCACGCGCGACGACGACCACATCTACGGCGACGCCAACTACGACATGATCCCGTCCGACTGGAAGGACGTGGCGGGAGTCAAGCTGGCGCACACACTGTCGTTCCAGCTCAACGGCATGGAGGTGCAGCGCATCGTCTACAAGGAGGTGACGCCGAACCCGACCATCGCGGCCGATGCGTTTGCCGTCAGCGACGAGGTGAAAGCCAAAGCCAAGACGGCGGCGTCCGACGCGCCCTATCAATGGGTGCTGCGGCGGATGTTTCTGGGCCGCTTCCTCGACAGCGACCAGGTCGTGGTCCCGGCCGGCAGCAGCCTGAAATTGTCGGAACTGGCGCCCAACGTGCAGCAGGTGGTCGGCGGCTCCGCCAACGACCTGATCGTGGCGATGAAGGACGGCATCGTCGTGTTCGATGCCCCGGTGAGCGACGTCCAGTCGCGCTGGGTGATCGACGCGGCCAAGGCCAAGTATCCGGGCAAGCCGATCAAGTACCTGGTGCTGACCCATCACCACATGGATCACACCGGCGGCATGCGCGCCTACGTGGCGGAGGGCGCGACCGTGATCGTGCCGGAGCAGGTCAAGGCCTATTTCGAGCAGGTCGCCAAGGCTCCCCACACGATCGCTCCCGATGCGTTGGCCAAGCAGACGAAGCCGGCCACCATCGTGGGCGTGAGCGACCAGATGGCGCTCAAGGACGACACCGTCGAGATCAACCTGCACAACATCCCCAACCCCCATGCCGACGGCATGATCATCGGCCATGTGGTGAAGGAGAATGTCGTGTGGGTGACCGACATCTGGTCGCCGGGGCGCGATGCGAGCCGCACGCCGGGCGTGCTCGCGGTGGCCGAGGCGGTGAAGAAGCTCGGCATCAAGGACGCCACTTTCGCCGGCGGCCATGGCTCGACCGCCAAGCAGGAGGTGCTCGAGAAGATCGTCGCGCAAAACTAGACCGCGACGCCTCGTGACGAGCAGTGGCGCCCGGCGGCAAGCCGGGCGCCGTCATGCTGGGGGCGGCTTGTGCCGAGAATCCATGAGCTTCGCTGCGGTCAGCCCATGTTGCGGTCAGGTTGCAACATGCTGGCGCGGTTACCCTCCGTATCGAAAAAGGACACGTACCGCCCGACGCCGGGTATCTCGATCGGTTCTCCGAGCACTTTGCCGCCCGCTTCTCCAACTCGTCGCATGGCCGATTGAATGTCGTCCACCGCAATGACGATGGACGGGTATTGCGCCGGCCAATCGGGCTTTTTGGGGAAGAAACCGCCATTGATGGCGCCGGCCGGAGCGCCGGGCTTGGCGTCCGACTCGGCGGTGGTCACGAGCACGTAGTCGCCCATCTCCGGACCGAGCATCTGCGCCTTCCAGCCAAAAACCGCTTCATAGAACGCCGCCATTCGGTTGCGGTCTTCCGCCGGCATCTCGAAGTGAACCACGGGGCACATTTTGCTCATGATTGTCACCCTTTCCGCCAATCGTTGCTCTGGATCAAAGGACGAACGGCACGGCGGTCCCCCGACAGCACCACGCACTTTTTTCGAACAGAGGGGTGGGGCGCCAGCCTCGCTGATTGCGAGACCGCTTCGAGCCGAGCGAGCGCGGCTGCCGCCGTGTCACGATTGCACGGCATCATGTGCACCGTCATGAAGTCCGCTATCAGTACCCGAACTGCTCGCGCAGAATCCGTTCGTCCAGGCTGTGGCCGGGATCGAACAGCATGTGCATGGAGATCTTGCGGTCCATCACCACGTCGACCAGGCACACGTCGCGCACCTCGTCATGGTCGGCAACCGCGGCGACCGGGCGCTTCTCGCCCTCCAGCACCTCGATGGTGACGCGGGCCGAGTCGGGCAGGAGCGCGCCGCGCCAGCGCCGCGGCCGGAACGGGCTGATCGGCGTCAGCGCGAGCAGGGGGGCATTGATCGGGATGATGGGTCCCTGAGCCGACAGGTTGTAGGCGGTTGAGCCGGCCGGCGTCGCCACCAGCACGCCGTCGGCGACCAGCTCGTGAAGGCGCTCCGTGCCGTCGATCAGGATGCGCAGGCGCGCGGCCTGGTGCGCCTGCCGGAACAGTGAGACCTCGTTGATCGCATGGTGCTCATGCACGCGATCCTGGCCGTCGCGCGCGCACATCAGCAGCGGGTGGGTCACGGTCACTTCCGCCGCCGTAAGGCGCTCGTGCAGCTTGTCGATCGCGAAATCGTTCATCAGGAACCCGACCGTGCCGCGGTGCATTCCGTAGATCGGCTTGCCGGAATGCAGGAACCGGTGCAGGGTCTGCAGCATCAGCCCGTCGCCGCCGAGCGCCACGATCACGTCCGCCGTGTCAGGATCGGCATTGCCATAGTGGCGGGTGAGCCCCTCGAGCGCGGCCTGCGCCTCGGGGATCGGGCTCGCCACGAAGGCGATGCGCTCGTAGTTTCGGGAGGAAGGGCTCATGGGCGTCGTCGAGCGGGTGCGGCGGCCGGCCGGGGCGAGAGGATGGACATGGAGCGCGCGGTTTTCGTCTATACGACTTGGCCTTCCGTTGTCGAGGCGGAGGAGGCCGGCCGCGCCATCGTCGAGCGCCGGCTCGCCGCCTGCGTCAACATTTTTCCCGGCATGATCTCGCACTACTGGTGGCAGGGCGCGCTCGAGCGCGGCGAGGAAGTGGTGATGATCATCAAGACCCGGGTGTCGCTGGCCGAGGCCGTGCGCCACGCCGTCAAGGAGATGCACTCCTACACGACGCCGGCGATCTTGGTGATCCCGCTCGAGAGCGTTGACCAGGCCTATCTCGGCTGGATGCTGGCGGAGACAGAGGCGGCCGCGCCGAAGGAGTAGCTCAGTACGTCCTGGTGCCTTCGATGACGCCCTTGAGCTGGATGTATTCCTCGCAGGTCGTGTTGCCGCAGATCAGGCGCACCTTCTCCAGGTAATCCTTGGCCATCAGCAGGTTGCCCTGCTCGGCGTGCCACATGCCGTAATACGACCAGGTGCGCACATGGTTCGGGTCGGCGGCGAGCGCCTTCTCGTACCAGAACTTCGAGTCCTCGTAGCGGCCGAGCTTGCGGCTGGCGTAACCGATGAAATTGGCGACCTCGGGATTGTCGTCGTGGTCCAGCGCCCGCATGGCGGCGATGCCGGCCTCGTACTGGCCTTCCTGGATCAGCGCGCGCGCCTGGTTGTAGCGCTCGCGCAGCTCCTGCTGCGACTTCTGGTCCTTCTTTTTCTTCTGCGCGCCCTTCTGCTGCTGCTGCTTCTGCCCGCTCGGATAGGGAGCCGTGTCGGGAGGAAACCGTTCCCGGCCCGTGTCGGCTGCCGCCAGCGCGGAGCCGGCCGAAAATGCGAGGGCCAGAAGCCCAGCGGCCGCGACAAAACCCAAGCGGCTGACGTGACGTGTATCCATGGCCCGCCTCCATTGCGCAGAAGCCGGCGTCGCCCGCGGCGCGGCTGCGCGCGAGCCACAGTGGCGGCGATGCGGTCCTGGTTCAAGCGCGCCGTGCGGCCGTCGGCGCCTGCTCGCGATGAAGTGAAGCGGACGTGTGCGGGGAAGCGGCCCCGGATGGCCGGGGCCGCCGGCCAGGACCTAGTACGTCATCGTGCCTTCGATGACGCCCTTGAGCTTGGTGTATTCCTCGCACGTCGTGTTGCCGCAGATCAGCCGCACCTTTTCCAGGTAGTCCTTGGCCATCAGCATGTTGCCCTGCTCGGCATGCCACATGCCGTAGTAGGACCAGGTGCGCACGTGATTCGGGTCGGCGGCGAGCGCCTTCTCGTACCAGAACTTCGAATCCTCGTAGCGGCCAAGCTTGCGGCTGGCATAGCCGATGAAGTTGGCGATCTCCGGATTGTCGTCATGGCCGAGCGCGTGCATGGCGGCGATGCCGGCTTCGTACTGGCCGCCCATGATCAGGGCGCGCGCATGCTGATAGCCTTCGCGCAGCTCCTCCTGCGATCTCTGCTCCTTCTTGTTCTTCTTCTGGCTCTTCTGGGTCTTGCCCTTCTGGATGCCTTGATCCGTGCTCGGAGGTGGAAAGCGCGAGCCGCTGTCCTCGGCCGCCAGCAGCGGCCCTGCCGAGACGGCAAATGCGAACAGCGCCGCCGTACCTACGAGGCCCAGACGATTGGCGTGACGCGTAGTCATTCTCAGCCTCCCTCGCATGCGCCGCTTCGGCGGCAACGTCCTTCGATCGTCAGAACCCCGCAATGGGACGCGCATTCCCGGCGATCGGCAGCGCCGGCAGATTACCACGATTTCACCCTGCCGCCGCCGCGAGCCTGAACACAAGGCCGTGACGCCCGTCATCTGCGATTCACCTACGTGAACACGCGCCGCGCCGGCGCTTCAGCACGAGTTCAGCCGTGAGTCGGCATACTCCTGCACACGATCAGCAGGATCGGAATGTGAAAAGGACAGAGAACATGTTGAGGAAAATCGCCGCCACGTTGGTTGCCGCCACGATGCTGACGGCCCCGTTGCTCGTCGCCGGCGCGACCGCGGCCCCGGCCACCACCACCGCTCCGGCGGCCACCACGGAGACGGCCATCCCGGCCAAGCCGGCCAGCAAGAGTGTCAAGAAGCACCGCAAGCACGTTCGCCATGCGGCGCGGCACAGCGCTCGCCATGGCAAGGTCATGCGCCACGGCACGCTGGGCTCCGCGAAGGTGAAACGGCACCACGTGAAGGCCAAGACGCTCAAGCATCCGGTGACGCAGGGCACCAAGCCGGGCAAGCCGCGCGCCGCTTGACGCGATCTCGAGGCCCGGCCGGCGTGCAATTGTGCTTGTTCCCGGGTCGACGGCGGGGGCCGGCCGCAAGGGGCCGGCCCCTTGGGTCTTCCGTTCACTGCGACTCCTCATGCGCGGGCTCGACCCGCATCTCGCTTGGGGACGCACGGCCGTGCCAAACGAAGCGGGATGCCGGGTCAAGCCAGGACAAGCCCGGCCATGACAGGGCCGCTGCGTCGAACACACTACCCGCCGAACCTGCCCCTGACGCCGGCATAGACTCCGGCACCCGGGGCGCGATACGAGAACACCTCCTCGTATCTCACATCGAAAATGTTCTCGCCGCGCACATAGGCGGTCAGCCATGGCGTGACCTCGTAGGACAGGATGGCGCGCACCACGGTGGCGCCGGGCAGGTCGATCAGGACCGTGCCGGCGTCGCCGAAGAAGAAGTCCTTGCGCACGCCGTTGTAGACAACGCCTACGGTTGCCCTGGCCCGATTGTCGAGAAAGCGGGCGGTTGCCTCCAGCGAGCCCGAATTGCGCGGACGCCGTACCTCGGGATCGCCGTCGCTGTTCTTGGCATCGGTGTACGTATAGGTGGCCGTGATCGCCAGCCAGTCGACCATGTTGAACGTGCCGGACACCTCGACGCCGCGCCGGCGCGCAATGCCGTCGCCGTTCCGGTAGATGAAGTTGCGGAGCGCCTCATCGAAGGTGAGTTCGATCTTGTTGGTGAAGTTGATGTCGAAGTACGTGACGTCCGTCACGATGCGGCGGTCGAAAAAGCTTTGCTCGACGCCGAAATCCCAGCCGGTCGACTGCTCGGGCGTCAGCGCCGGATTGGGCAGGTTGAAATCGGAGCCGAACAGCTGGAACACGTCGGGATCGGTCACGCCGGTGCCGATGCTGCTGTGCACCCGCGTGCCGAGCGTGGGAAAGCGCTGGGAGAACGTGGCGCGATAGGTCGTCGCGTCTTCGAAAGCCGAGTTGTTGTCCTGGCGGACCGCGCCCGTCAGGGTCGTGTTGGTCGGCAGCAGGTTGAAGATGTACTCGCCGGCGAAGCTCGTTCGTTCCTTGATGAATTCGGTGCGACCGAACACCTGCATGTAGTTCTCGCGCCGTTGCTCGGCAAGCAACGTGAGGCTGTGCTGTTCGCCGCCGACGATGGAGGTATCGAACAGGAATGTCGACTTGTAGTCGACGGTGGTGCGCAGCCCGTCGGCGCCGAAGATGAGCGCATGATCCTGAAAGCCGCGGGTGTGCTCGTCGAACACCTTCAGATCCAGCGTCTGGATCCAGTGTCCCTCGAACAGCGTCAGGGTGCCGCCGACACGGCTCGCCGTGCTCTTGTAGCGTGAGACCGCATCGCCATCGATGAT
>DATFWC010000714.1:0-18640 GCA_035259885.1 Xanthobacteraceae bacterium | reverse complement strand
CTGCACGGTGGTGAACAGGATGAAGATATCGCGCAGCTTGAGGCGCCGGCCGATGCGCCTCTCCCAATTCACGCGGGTCCGCTTCATAGGTAAACACCTGGGAGGTGCGGCCGGGTTGACCAAATTCAACTTATATTGCTTCATACTTGCCGCAATTGCAAATTGTATCGGTACCCGTCAAGGACATGGCCAGAATGTGCTTTCGCCTATGCGGTGCTTGGTTACTCGCCGTGCTGAGCAGTTTCGCCTGGACGCCGGTGCGGGCCGACACTTTTCCGGAAAGGCCGGTGACTATCATCGCCAGCCTCACCGCAGGCAGCGGTCCTGACGTCGTCGCCCGCATCATCGCGGAACGCCTCGGACAAGTTTGGGGAAGGCAGGTCCTGGTCAGCAACCAGGCGGGCGCCGGCGGGCTGATCGCAACCCGCACGGCCGCGGCCGCCGCGCCCGACGGCTACACGCTCTACATGGCGGCATCGTCAGCGTTCATCGTGCTGCCAGAAACGCAAGCCAAGCTGCCGTTCGATCTCGACCGGGACTTCGTGCAACTCGCATTCATCAGCGAGCAGCCGATGGTCATTGCGGCAGCTACCTCGCTCGCCGTCAGTACGCTTGCGGATCTCATCGCCCTCGCGCGGCAGCGACCGGGCGAGATTCTTTATTCGGCCAATACCCGCGGATCGCTGCCGCACCTGGCGGGCGAGCTCTTTCGCAGCCGTGCCGCGATCGACGTGACCTTCGTTCCCTATCCGGGCACGCCGCCGGCGCTGCAGGATGCCATCGGCGGCCGCGTGCCGGTGATCGTCAACGGCATGTCATCGCTGCTGGGAGCAATCCGCAGCGGACCGGTGAAAGCCCTCGCGGTCGCGTCGGCAACGCGCTTGCCGAATTTCCCCGACCTGCCGACAGTGGCGGAAACGCTGCCCGGTTTCGAGGCGAACGGCTGGTTCGTCATGCTGGCGCCGGCCGGAACGCCAAACCCTGTCACCCACAAGGTGGGCCAGGATTTGCGTGCCGTTCTCGGAGAGCCCGGGGTGAAGGCGCGGCTGGAGGCGCTGGGGGTCTATACGCGGTTCATGTCGGAGTCCGAGCTCGCCGCCTTCATCCGCAAGGAGCAGGCCGTGTGGAAGCCGGTGATCAGGCAAGTCGGCCTGGCGGTTCAGTGACCGAGCCGCATGCTGCCCGGACAACCGAGCCGAACCGTTTTGCGCCCCGCAATCGGGCGGGCGGCGCATCAGTTGCTCGACAGGCCGTGCCTCCTGGACGACCCGATTGCTGTCGGCCTCGTCCCTGAAGCCGCCGCCGAGGTGATCCTTGCGGCCGGCGCCGATCATCGCGCCCTGTCATCGCAGCGGTACCGGACGCTGGTGGCGTTGCGCAGCCGATTTGCCGAGGACCGCTTGGCCGAAGCGGCGGCGCGCGGCGCCGGCCAATATGTGATCGTGGGCGCCGGTCTCGAGACATTTCCGTGGCGGCAACCCGCCTTTGCCCGCGCGCTGCGGATTTTCCTCCTCGATCATCCGGCGACGCTGGCGTGGACGCAGGACAAGTTCCGCGCCCGCGCGCTGGCGACGCCGCCAAACCTCGCGCCGGTGCCGATCGACCTGGAGGAATGCCGGCTCGGCGACGTGCTCGGCGCGGCTGGCTTCGACCGGAAAATCCCCACCTTCCTGTCGGCCTTGGGCGTCGTGCCGTACCTCAGCGGCAGCGCGCTGGACGCGTTGTTCGGATTCGTCGCGTCGCTGGCCCGCGGCAGCGAACTGGTCCTCTCGTTCGTGCTGCCCGACGACGACCTGGCAGGAGAAGATCGCGAAGAGATCCGCGTGTCGATCGCGCGCACTGACCATATGGGCGAGCCGTGGCTCACCCGCGTCCGTCCGCCGGACATGGTTGCGCGGCTGGGTGGCTTCGGCTTCAGCGATATCTTCCACCTGGAGCCGTCTCTGGCGCAGCGCCGCTACTTCGTCGGACGCCAGGACGGGCTGCAGGCGCCGTGGCGCGAGCAGCTGATCGCCGCGATCGTGTGATCTTTTACTTCCGCCGCGAGATCGGCACGTAGTCGCGGCGCGCCGCGCCGGTATAGAGCTGGCGCGGGCGCCCGATCTTCTGGTGCGGGTCCTCGATCATCTCTTTCCATTGGGCGATCCACCCGACCGTGCGCGCGAGCGCGAACAGCACGGTGAACATGGTGGTGGGGAAGCCCATCGCCTTGAGCGTGATGCCCGAGTAGAAGTCGATGTTCGGGTAGAGCTTCTTGCTGATGAAATAATCGTCGTGCAGGGCGATGCGCTCGAGCTCCATCGCGACCTCGAGCAGCGGGTCGTCCTTGATCCCGAGCTCGTTGAGCACCTCGTGGCAGGTCTTCTGCATGATCTTCGCGCGCGGATCGTAGTGCTTGTACACGCGATGGCCGAAGCCCATGAGGCGGAACGAGTCGTTGGGGTCCTTCGACCGCTTGATGTATTCGGGGATGCGGTCGACCGTGCCGATCTCGGCCAGCATGCGCAGCGCCGCTTCGTTGGCGCCGCCATGCGCCGGTCCCCACAGGCAGGCGCAGCCGGCGGCGATGCAGGCGAACGGATTGGCGCCCGACGAGCCGGCAAGCCGGACCGTCGAGGTCGACGCGTTCTGCTCATGGTCGGCGTGCAGGATGAAGATGCGGTCCATGGCGCGCGCGAGCACCGGATTCGGCTTGAATTCCTCGCACGGCACCGCGAAGCACATGCGCAGGAAGTTGGTCGAGTAGTCGAGGTCGTTCTTCGGATAGATGAACGGCTGGCCGATCGAATACTTGTAGGCCATCGCGGCCAACGTCGGCATCTTGGCGATCATGCGGATCGACGCGACCATGCGCTGGTGTGGGTCGGAGATGTCGGTGGAGTCGTGATAGAACGCCGACAGGGCGCCGACGCATCCCACCATCACGGCCATCGGGTGCGCGTCCCGCCGGAACCCCTGGAAGAAACGGCTCATTTGCTCGTGCACCATCGTGTGCCGGGTCACCCGATAGTCGAAATCGGCCTTCTGCGTCGCGGTGGGCAGTTCGCCGTAGAGCAGGAGATAGCAGGTCTCGAGGAAGTCGCCGTGCTCGGCGAGCTGCTCGATCGGATAGCCGCGGTAGAGCAGGATGCCTTCGTCGCCGTCGATATAGGTGATCTTGGATTCGCAACTGGCGGTCGAGGTGAAGCCGGGATCGTAGGTAAACATCCCGGACTGACCGTACAACTTGCTGATATCGACCACGCTCGGGCCGATCGTGCCGTCATAGACGGGAAGGTCCCAGTTCTGGTTGCCGGCGCTGAGCGTGCTGGTTTTGGCCTTGTCGCCCGTTTTCGCGTCCATGAGCGAGCCTCGATTGCGTGAGCAAACCGGACCTCTCGGTCTTCGCTGACCGATATGGCGGGCGATACAGGCTGTTGTTCAGTTCTGCAGCCGCGTTGACCCGGATCATGGCCTGCGTAGCCCATCCCAGTGTGCACCGCAAGGGATGCAGCGCACACTGACGCACCGGCTCGCCGGCGGAACGTTCGGCGCGCGCACCGCCTAATACGAACAGGGTTGGGCGTACTTTGCCAGATTGGCCTTGGTGATCGTCTCGGTCGGCAGGAACGTGATCTTTTCCGGCTTCTTGCCCTCGAAGAACTCCTTGACCTTGGTGGCGGTGATTTTTCCCTCCTCCACCGGAAGCATCAGCAGGGTGGCGGCCTGCTTGCCGGTCTCGATGTTTTTGACGCCGGGCGCCTGGCAGTTGCCGCCCACCACGATGAGGTCGCCTTTGCCGGTCCCCACCTTCACGCCGGCCGATTCCGCCGCCTGGATGGCGCCGTTGGCGACCACGTCGTTCATGCCGTAGAAGCCGTCGAGCCCGCCCTGGCCGGCGAACCGCGCAAGCAACTGGCCGGCGGCGCGTTCGCCGACCGCCGGGTTCCACTTCACGTCCTCGGTGATCACCACCTCCATGCCGGGCTGCTTGGCGACGGCCTCGCGGAACGCCTGCTCGCGCAGCGGCGCCTTGCCTTCCGCCATCGACCCGGCCAGCACGGCGATCTTGGCCTTGTTGCGGCCGGACTCCTGAAGCGCCTTGACCATGGCCTCGCCGATCAGCCGGCCGAACGCGGTGTCGTCATAGCCGACGTGGGTGAGATAGAGGTCCTGGGCTCCCGCCTCGTTGCCCACCATCGGGGCGACCACGAGGGCCACCGGGATGCCGGCGTTCTTGACCCGGGTCAGCACCGGAATGATCGCCCGCTGGCTGATGATCTGCACGACGAAGAAATCGAATTTCTGCGCGATGGCGTCGTCGAGCTGCTGCGCCTGCAGCGCCGGGTCGAATGGGCTCGAATAGACCGTGACCTTCATGCCGTAGCCGCTCGCCGTGGTGTCGAAGGTGCGGCTCAGCGCGCCAAGATATTTGTCCTGGGTCGGCCCCATGAACACGGCGATCCGCTTGCCGTCGGCGGTTGCACCGGCTTCGGTCGCGGCAGCCGCCATGCCGCCGAGAAGCATCGCACAGCCCAGAATGGTCCGAACCATCATCTCCGCCCTCCCTGCTGGCGTTTCTTCCGCCGCGCCGCCGGCATCGTAAAGCGAAATGGGAGGGAGTGAAATCGACCGGCGCGTGTCCCCGCACGAAGCGCCACGACCGCAGCGGAAAACAATGGCGCGCATTGATCCCGCCGCTGTCGTGTCACTCGGCCGTCCTGGGGCGGCGAGGAAAAGGGGGCGCGCGGAACTTTGAGGGGGGAGGATTGCGGTGCCGCGCGCCAGGGGGTGGGAGCGGTGTGTGTCCCAGGTTTGGCATTCGCACGCCTGCCGAGCCGTAGCGGACATCGGCGGAGGACGAATGATTCTGCCTGCATTGTAGCAGCCGTGCGATGGCGGGCTATCGGGACGCACCCTGAATCTGATGCGGGACAATCCCTAAGGGCTTTCACCAATGGTTGTCCGAGAAGAACTAGTGCGGCCCCAGGGTCCCCTGGGAGGACGAGGACCACCGCGGTCGAAGGCCGGCACGGCTGTCGTAACGGGTGTCGGAGTATGCAGATGCGGAATATGCAGGTGGGGAATATGCAGGCTGCCTGACGTAGCGCCACGGATCGTCCACGTCCGGGTTGCGCGCGCGGGCCTGCGCCGATTTCCGCCTGGATTTCGTTTCCCTGGCAGATTTTCTGTGCGTTTCGTTTGTACGCGATGCTGGATCCGCAGAGTTCCCTGCGATCGGGTCCGCCTGTTCGTTTTGCGCCGCCGCCCGCGGCGGCAGGGCGTATGGATCGGGCGCCGAAGGAAGAGTCCGCGTGACGCCCACAGTGTGTCGACTCACTGGGCTGGCAACTCCAGGGCTTGGAGGATTAGTCTCGGCGCCCGTATATGCACGCTGCGGAGTCGGCTGGCTGGGCTCGAGCAACAGGTTGACAACCAGCAACAGCGCCGTGAGCGCTGTGCCAACGGTGATGAAATAGCGAAACAGGGGCATGAGCGCCGCTCCTGCGTCACACCGTCATGCGAGGTTTGGCGGGCACACTCGCTGGTCGCGTTCATCCGCTCGACGGAAGGACGCGAAGCCACTGCAGCGACGAATATCGCCAGACGCTAGTGGCTCGCGGCCAAGCGGGTCTATTGGGGAGTGCCCTGAAAGGGTTTGAAGGAACCCGGAGCGCCAAAGAGCCGCAGACCGTAGCGCGCTACCATTCAACCCGATGGTGGCAAATGACGCATCCAGTTGAGGGCTTGTCACCGTGCTCGGGCAAAATCGGATCGCGCCGCACCGGTTACGCTGCCGAGGCGCGGTCGCCGTGCCGTTCGCGGAAGGCGGCGACGATCAGCGGATTGGCGCCCTGATCGGTGAGAATGCGGCGCACCGAGTTGCGGTCACCGGCGACGCCGGCCAGCCGGTGACCGGCCAGACCGTCCGGGAGTGCGGCGAGCGTCGAGCCTTCCGCCACGCTGGTGACGAATTGTTGCAGCTCCCGCAGCACGAAGCGATAACCGCCGACGCTGACGATTCCCGCCGGCGGCGCGTTGACGGTGAACGCCCCGACGCGCTCGAACCCACAGCCATAGCCGGTATCGATGAACCCGTCATCGCCGATCTTCAGCCGCGGCACACCACTGCGCTCGACGCCGGGTGGAAACGCATGGTGCGGGATCATGGCGCCGCGGAGCGCGATCGTTCCGGCCTGCGAGCGCATCACATGCACCAGCACCAAGGCTTCGCTCTGGCTGTGCGGCGCCGCGATCGGACCCGGCGTGAGGGCAACGGGCTTGCCGTCGGCGCGGCGGCGCAAGCCGATCAGGCCGATTTCGCCGAACGCCAACACGTCCACCAGGGCGTTGTCGCCCTTCGGCCACGGGGCGTTGCCCGCCATCCGCTCTGGTGCCCGCCATACGGACAGAATCGTGCGCGGTCCGGTGCGGCCGCCGATCAGGCCGGCTTCCGTCAGGCGCGGGACCAATGGTCCGGGCACGACGACCACGTCGCCGCGCTCGCGGCACTGCGCGGCGAGGACGGCCCCATTGAAAGGATGGTGCAGCGCGAGCGGTCCGCCGCTCAGCAGCCAGGGAATGACGGTGGTGCTGAGCCCGGCAAAGGAGGACGTGGCCAATGTTCCCAGCATGGCGCTGTCGTGACCGATCCGGCCTTCCAGCATTACGGCCAGGCCTCCGGCGATAAGCTCGGCGTGGTTGCGCGCCACCGGCACCAGACCGTCCGGTGAGATGTCGAACGTCACCACCGCGACGTGCTCGGCCGGGTTGCCGGGTCGCCCGGACGCTGCGTCGGTGGAAGCCGGCGCCCCTGTGAACACGTCGTCAAGCGCCACGACGCCATCGAGATGCTGTTCGCCGAAGGCGCAGAGGAACCGGATGGTGAACGTCTCGGCCGCAATGTGCATAGCCAGCTCGCCATGATCGACCGGCCCGATGCGGCTGCACGTGATCAGGGCACGCGCGCCGATGCGGCTCAGCGCGTCGACCGCCTCGATCTGCCGCCACAGCAGCGGCAGGGGCGCCGCGATCATCCCGGCGCGCAAGACGCCGAGCAGCGCCAGCACGCTTTCAACCGTGTTGGGCAGCTGGAGCGCAACGATGGCATCGGTCTTCAGGCCCAGATCCGCGAGGCGGGCCGCGATGGCCGATACCGCGCGGTCGGCCTCGGCATAGGTCAGGCGCTTCGGCGTGCCGTGGGTGAAGCTGGCGCGATCCGGTGGATCGATCAGCGCGATCGCGTCCCCGTGCCGCTCAACGTCGCGGCGGAACAGGTCGTCCAGCGTCATGCGCCGGAACGGGCTGTCGGATGTCGCATAGTCGCGTAAGGACTTGCCCAGGATCATCACGGCCTCATCGGGATTGCGGCTGCCGCCACCAGGTTTCCGGCAGGTATCCGGAGAGCGATGTCACCGCCGGGTGCTCGATGTACGCCCAGCGTGCCACCCACTGCTCGGGCAGGTGGAACAGGGGAACGACGTAAAAGCCGGACATCAGCACGCGGTCGAGCGCGCGGACAGCGGCGACGAAATCGGCGCGCGAGCGCGCTGCCAGCATGGCCGCGATCATGGCGTCGATGGCCGGGCTCCTGGCGCCCATGTAGTTGCGCGTGCCCGGCACGTCGGCGGCCGCGGATCCCCAGTAGAAGCTCTGCTCGTTGCCGGGAGACAGCGACTGGTCCCAGCGATTCAGGATCATGTCGAAGTCGTAGCTGATGCGGCGGCGGTCGTACTGGACGGCGTCGACGACGCGCACGCGGCCTTCGATTCCGGCGCGCTTGAGGTCGCGCGCAAAGGCGATGGCGAGGCGCTCCTGGTCCTTGGTGGTGACCAGAATCTCGAACGAGAACGGCTTGCCGCTGGCGCGTTCGCGCAACACCTGGCCGTCGAGCTCGTATCCGGCTTCTGCCAGCAGCAGCAGCGCGCGCTTGAGCGTCTCGCGGTCGCGGCCCGAGCCATCGCTGACGGGAGGCGCCCAGGTGCCATCGAGCACATCGTCACGCACGGCCTCGGGGAAGGGGGCCAGCAGCTCACGTTCGCGCGCATCGGCCGGCCGGCCGCGCGCGGAGAGTTCGGAGTCCTCAAAATAGCTCGCGGTGCGGCGGAAGCGATCGAAGAAGAAATTGTGGTTTATCCATTCGGCATCGAGCAGGAGGCCGAGCGCCTCGCGCACACGGATGTCAGTGAAAATGGGTCGTCGCGTGTTGAAGACGAAGGCATTGAGCTCCTTGGGCAGCCCATCCCGGAACGCATCCTTGATGATACGCCCGTCGCGCACAGGCGGAATGTCGTAGGCGGTTTCCCAGCGGCCGGGGTCGCGTTCCGTGATCACGTCGAACAGGCCCCGCTTGAACGCCTCGAAATGCGAATTGGCGTCGCGGTAGTAGTCGATGCGGATCTCATCGAAATTCCACAACCCGCGATTCACCCCGAGGTCGCGGCCCCAGTAGGCGGGATTGCGTTTGAGGCGCACGCTGCGGCCGGGCTCCACCTCGCCGACCACGTAGGGGCCGGAGCCGACCGGGGGCGTGAACGAGGTCTCATCGAAGGTCGCGGGATCGATCGCGTGCTTGGGCAGCACCGGCATGAGGCCGAGGATGAGCGGCAGCTCGCGGTCGTGCGCGCCGGCAAGATCGAAGCGAACGGCGCCGGGGCCGACCATCTCGGCCTTGGCGACCTTGGCATAGTAGGTGCGGTAGTTGGGCCGCCCCTTGTCGCGCAGGAGCTGCCAGGAGAAGATCACGTCCTCGGCGGTCACTGGACGGCCGTCGGAAAAGCGCGCCGCCGGATCGAGCGTGAACGTCACGTAGGTGCGCTCGGAATCCGTTTCGACGGTCTTGGCCAGCAGGCCGTAGAGCGTGAACGGTTCGTCGTAGCCGCGCGCCAGCAGGCTCTCGATGACGTAGCCGCGCATCTGCGAGACCGCGAGGCCTTTGACGATGAACGGATTGAGGCTGTCGAACGTGCCGATGATGCCCTGGGTCAGCCGTCCGCCCTTGGGCGCATTCGGATTGACGTAGGGGAAGGCGGAAAACCCCGCCGCCATCGCCGGCTCGCCATGCATGGCGAGGGCGTGACGCGGCTCGGCGCCGCTCGCCGCCGCCCCAAAGCCGGCGAGGACGCAGGCGAGCACACCCAGCCAAGGCGTGTAGCACGCGCTGCGACGGGGGCGGGCGAAGGCGATCACTGAGCCTCGGACGATTCGTTTCTAGCCGGCCTGCAATCTAGCACAGGCTACCGCGGCATCTCGCCGGGCTGCCGGTCCAATCCACCGCATGCGATCCGCGGATCAGCGGCCATTGGCGCCATTCTGTTGCCGTTTTGTGCGCGCGCCATGTGGCCACAACGGGGGGCCGCATGGGGTGGAGCGCGCAAAGGCTGAAGCCTCGCATTGCGACAATGCCGGCGCTCGGTGTTTGCAGTGTCCTGGCGCTTCTGGCCACAATGGCGATGGTCGCGCTGCTCTGCGCGCCGGGCGCTTCCGCCCAGCAGCCTCCGGCCGTCCAGCCCAGACCCGCGCCCAAGACCCAGCCGAAGCCGTTGGCCCCGAACGCGAGTCCGGCGCAGCCGCAGCAAGGTCAAGCGGCGGCTCGCACGGCCCAGGAGATGGCCGTCGTCTATTCGCCGTGGATCAAGCTTTGTCACAAGGAGCAAACCCCGGCAGGCGAGAAGGATTTGTGCAGCACGCAGATGATGGCGCGCCTGGACACCGGACGGCTTCTGGCAGCAGCCACGCTGATCGAGATCCGGGGCGAGGCGACCAAGGTCATGCGCGTTACGCTTCCGCTGGGAATCCTGCTGCCCCAGGGCGCGCGCTTCGCCGTGGACAAGGACGAGCCGGTTGGCGCGCCTTACATCACATGCCGTCCCGACGGATGCATCGCACAGCGGGAAGTGAACGCGGAGTTTGTGGCCAAGCTGAAGAAGGGGCAGGTGCTGGTTCTACAGGGCGTCAATCCGGCCGGGCAGGTCGCGACCTATCAATTGCCGCTCACCGACTTTGCGAAAGCAAACGAGGGGCCGCCGACCGACCCCGAGGCGCTTCTGGCGCAGCAGCGGAGACTTGAACACGGGCTGCAAGAGCGTGCCCGTAAGGCGCGCGAGAATTTGGAGCGTCAATCTCCTGCCCAGGGTGACCGTGGCCGATAAGCGAGGTTCGCCGCAGGGGTATTGAGGACACATTGAAAAGGCATCCGGACGACCGTCAGCCAATTCAGCATGATCCCGCGCGGCGGGCAGAGGGGGTCGCCAAAGGGCGCGATCGGGCTTTATCAACGGGCGGATTTCGGTTATCAGGCGAGGGGCCTGGCGCCACGCTAATGCCGCATTTCGCGAACAGACAGCGTACGATCGGATCGGCCCTCGGCGCAGGGCGAACGTCGCGCGCGCGGCGGAGAAGAGGGACCTCAAGTATGACATTTTCGGCTTTGTTCGCGCCGGTCTGGCCGGCGCGCCGTGCGTTTGCCCTCGTGGCGACGGCGTCCATGCTGGCCCTCGCCGCGGCGCCGATCGCGTTTGCGCAACAGCCGCCGCCGCCTGCCCCCGCTCCGGCTCCCAAGGCCGCGCCCAAGCCGGCACCCAAGGCCGCCCCGAAGCAGCCGGCGCCGCAGGCCCAGCCCGCCCAGCCGGCCCAGCCGCAACAGCAGCAGAGCCAGGGCCAAGGGGGCGAGCAGATGCCGGTCATCTACTCGCCGTGGACCAAGTTCTGCGGCAAGGACCAGAACCAGGCGAACGCCAAGGAAGTGTGCCTGACCGTCAAGGAGGCGCGGCTTGAGACCGGCCAGTTCCTCGCCGGCGCCGCCCTGATCGAGCAGGCCGGCGAGGACAAGAAGATCTTCCGCATCACGCTGCCGCTCGGGATGCAACTTCCGCAGGGTACGCGCGTGGTCATCGACCAGAACGAACCCGTGATGGGGCGCTACATCGTGTGCCTGCCCAACGGCTGCATGGCGGACGTCGAGGTCAATCCCGACTTCGTTGGCAAGCTGAAGAAGGGGCAGAACGTGGTGCTGCAGGGCATCAACCTGCCGGGCCAGGCCGCCAGCTACCCCATCCCGCTGGCCGATTTCGCCAAGGCCAATGATGGCCCGCCAACCGATCCAAAGGAGTTCGAGGCGCGGCAGGAGAAGCTGCAGCAGGAGCTGCAGAAGAAGGCCGAGGACGCGCGCAAGAAGCTGGAGCAGAAGAACGGCGCCGCGCCGGCGCCCGCCGCACCGGCCCGCTGAACCGAGCTAAACCCCGATTGCGCGTTTGACGCGCTCCGGCGTGAACGGCAGGTCGCGCAGCCGGACACCCGTGGCGTCGGCGATGGCATTGGCGATGGCCGCCGCTGCCGGACCTTGCGCTGCTTCGCCGGTGCCGAGGAACGGCTGGCCCGGGCGGTCGATCAGATGGACGTCGATCCGCTCCGGCACGCCGGCGAAACGCATGATCGGGTAGCTTCCCCAGTCGCGGCTGGTGATGCGCATGCGGTCGAAGCCGACCGCCTCGTACAGCGTCCAGCTCGCCGACTGAATGATCCCGCCTTCGATCTGGTTGCGGATTCCGTCCGGGTTCACGGCTTCGCCGCTGTCGGTCGCGGCCACTGCCCGCGCCAGCCGTACGCGACCGCTCTCGTGTTCGACCTCGAGTTCGACCGCAATCGCCGCATAGGCGGCGAGATTCTTGTAGCGCGCGAACGCAAAGCCACGACCGTGGTGGCTGGGCAGCCGTTCGCTGCTGCGCCAGCCGAAGTGCTGCGCCGCCGTCGTGATGACCTCGCGCGCGCGCGCATCGTCGAGGTGCCGCAGGCGGAACTCGACCGGATCGGCGCCCGCCGCCGCTGCCAGCTCGTCCATGAAGCTCTCGAGCGAGAAGATGTTCATGTAGGCGCCGAGGCCGCGCAGCGCGGAGACGCGCAGCGGCATGGTCGGGATGAAGTGGTGGATCACGCGCGCGTTGGGCAGCCGGTAGAGCGGAATGGCGTTGCGGTCACCGCCGCCTTCCGGCTGCGGCAGCGGCCGCGGGGCAGGATGGAAGAACGGCGCCGCGAGGTGGAGCGCCGGAAGCAGGTTGCCGGCGGCGCCGGGACGCGTGGAATGCGTATTGCTCCACACGTGGTACTCCCAGTCGACGATGGTGCCGTCGCGGTCGAGAGCGGCTTTCGCGCGCGCGATCATGGCCGGCCCGTACGGCTCGAACGCGTGCTCGTCCTCGCGCATCCATTGCACCCGCACCGGCCGGCCCGGAAAGGCGCGGGCGATCAGCGCGGCATCGGCGGCGACATCGTCGGCACCGTTGTGACCGTAGCAGCCCGAGCCTTCCACATGGATGCAGCGGATGCGCTCCGGCGGCATCTTCAGCATCTCGGCAACCGCCTTGCGCAGCGGATAGACGCCTTGCGAATGCGTCCACAGCGTCAGCGCGTCGTTCTCCATGACGGCGACCGCGCAGGATGGGCCGATCGAGCCGTGCATCTGGTAGGGCCGACGGTAGGCGGCCTCGACCATCCTGGCGCCTGAAGCCGGCTGGCCGACATTGAGGATCGTGGAGTCCTCCGCCGGCAATCCTTCAAGGTGCGCAAAGATCGTCTGCTCCTCCGGCAGCGCCTGCGCATTCTCGTTCCACGTCGCCGCGTCGGCGAGCGCGCGCATCGCCATGACGGCCAGGTACTCGCGCTGGGCGATCACGGCGAGAAAGCTGCCGTCGCGCACGATCTTGAGTACGCCGGACATACGTTCGACCGGCTTCACATCGATGTCGCGCAGGCGCGCGCTGTAGCTCGGCGGTCGCACCACGCGCGCATGCACCATGCCGGGGGGGCGGAGGTCCTGCACGAAGGCAACGCCGCCGGTGACCTTGGCCGGGATGTCCACCCGCGGCATGGACTTGCCCATGATGGTGTGGGCGCTCGCTTCCCGCAGCTTCGATTGCGGTTGCGCCCGCACGTTCAGGACGTTGCCCGCGACGAGCTCGCCATAGGCGAGACGACGCCCGTCATCTGCATGCACGGCGCCGCCGTCCGCCTTCAGCCGCTCCACCGGCACGCTGAGGCGGCCGGCCGCGATGCCGATCAGAATATCGCGCGCCTGCGCCGCGGCGTGCAGGATCGCCGTGCCGCTGTCCTGCATGGAATGGCTGCCGGCCGTGTAGCCTTCGTTGGGAGTCTGTGCCGTATCGGCTGCGACGAGCGCGATGGCAGCGGGCGCGACGCCGAGTTGCTCGGCGGCGATCTGTACCAGCGCCGTCCTGATGCCCTGGCCCAGCTCCGCTTTGCCGGTGAACACCGTGATGCTCCCGTCCGCTGCGATGCGGATCCAGGAGTCGAGCATGGGGCTGCCCTTGAGGCTGCCCGGCAGGGGCGCCTGCCGCGGCTCCGGTCCCGTGCTCTGGGCATCTTGCGCCATTGCGGCGCGCAGGGAGAAGCTGACGACGAGCGCGCCGCCGCCGGCAAGCAGCGTCCGACGCGACAGGTGGATCCGAGGCGGAACATTCATCGCACGCCTTCCTTTGGATTGGTCGCGGTGGCGGATGTCAGGGTCTGCGCAGCGCGCCGGACCGCGCGCAGGATCCGCATATGCGTGCCGCAGCGGCACAGGTTGGGTTGCAGCGCGGCGCGAATCTGCTCGTCCGACGGCGTCGGATTCTTTTGCAGCAGCGCATGGGCGCGCATCATCATCCCGGGTATGCAATAGCCGCACTGCGCCGCCTGCTCGTCGATGAAGGCGCGCTGCAACGCTCCGGGATTGTCGGCCGTACCGAGGCCTTCCACCGTGGTGATCGCACGGCCTTCGAGCACCGCGATCGGCACGACGCAGGAATAGATGGCTTCGCCATTCACCATCACGGTGCAGGCACCGCACTGGCCCAGGCCGCAGCCGAATTTGGCACCGTTGAGCGCAAGATCGTCGCGCAACACGTAGAGCAGCGGCGTGCTGGGATCGGCGTCGCTCTGATGCGTGCGGCCATTGACGGTGAGTGTGATCATGCAGTGTCCCTTCCTGGCGACCGGCGCGAGGTCCGGATCTCACGATTGATCCTTACCTTCGCGGATGCGCCGTATCGTCGTTTCCAGGTCGTGCCATGCCGGCTGCGTGCTGAATTGCGCGCGCACATAGCCGATGAGCTGAGCGATCTGGCCGTCGGTGAGCGCGCCGGAAAAGCCAGGCATCAGCGGGCCGCGCCGGTCTTGCGCCGGACCGATGCCGTCAAGAACGATGCGAATGGCATTGCGCGGGTCGGGCGCGTTCACCGCAGTGCTCAGCGCGAGATTGATGGCCCCGGCGGCGCCGCGCAGCCGCGTCTCCGAATGGCAGGTTGCGCACGCTCCGGCGAAGATCGCAGCCCCGGGCTGGCCGTCAGCGGCGAGCCCGACGGTCTCGGGGTTGCTCAAACGCTGGATCAGCTCGTCGGCCATGCGCTGCCGCTCGGGCGAGGGCGGCCCGGCGACCGATGCTATGAAGACCGCAATGGGGCGCACGTCGTCTTCCGGCACTCCGCCAAGGTTGTGCACGACCGGCGCCATCGGGCCGGCGGCGGTGCCATGCAGTGGCGCGCTGCCGCTGCGCAGATAGGTGAAAAGGCTGTCGGCCGTCCACGGTACCGGCGCCGGACTTTGCGCATTCAAGGCCGGCGCGTGCCAGCCTTCCGAGCTGCCGCCGGCAAAGTCCTGGCCCCTCTTCTGCGCGCCGAGCGCATTGCGCGGCGTGTGGCAGGCGCCGCAATGGGCAACCGCGTCGGCCAGGTAGGCACCGCGAGTCCACGTCGCGTCGTGGCCGGCCTCCAGCTGCCGGCGTCCCTTGTGAAAGAACAGGAGCTTCCATGCGGCGACGCTCAGTCGGATATTGAGCGGAAAGGCCAGATCGTTGGCCGGTGCCGTGACGCGCACCGGGTCGCGCGTCATCATGAAGGCATAGAGCGCCTTCACGTCCTCGTCGGTGAGCCGCGTGAAATGATCGTAGGGAAAGGCCGGGTAGAGATGTCGCCCGGCGCGGTCGACGCCCTCGCGCATGGCGCGTTCGAATGCGGCTTCCGACCATTGCCCGATGCCGGCCTTCGGGTCGGGAGTGATGTTGGTGGCATGGATGGTGCCGAACGGCGTCGGCAGCGGCCGGCCGCCGGCAAACGGTTTTCCGCCTGCGGTCGTGTGGCAGACACCGCAATTGCCGATCGCCGCGAGCTCGGCCCCGCGCTGCACCAGTTCGCGGTCGAACGACGATCTGTCCGGCGGCGGGTTGAGCGCGAGCGCAGGCTCCCAGGCCCAGGCGACAAAGCCTGCGGCACCGAGCACGGTCATGATGAGAACAACGAAAAGGATGCGTCTCCACATCGCCGCTTGCGCCATTCGTGGACCGAGGCAGAGCGCGGCTTGGGCCGGAGCGCAGCGCCTCGTACGAGGTCAAACGCCGGAAGGGGGTTAGTGGTTGCGTCGTGGCGCCGTCGGCCGGATCGTGCCCCGCTCGCGCCGAGGGACGATTCGCCATCAGCTCGGCGTGTGCTGCCGCGCCTGCGGGCTCAATTCAGCTGGGTGCCGCGCGGGCGGTAGGCCTTGCCGTCGAACTCGAACGCTTCGCTCACCTGCGGATGGCGGATCGGCTCGCCCGACGTATCAGGCAGCAGGTTCTGCTCGGAGACGTAAGCGATATAGGCGTTCTCCGCATTCTCCGCATACAGGTGATAGAACGGCTGGTCCTTGTGCGGCCGCACCTCCGCCGGAATGGACTGATACCATTCCTCGGTGTTGCTGAAGACCGGGTCTATGTCGAACACGACGCCGCGGAACGGATACACGCGATGTCGCACGACCTCGCCGATCTTGAACTTGGCGAGTCGCATCTTGCTCATGCGGCTGAAAATAACCCGAAATTGTGGCGCGCGCGAGCCGGATCAGTGAACGGGCGTTCACCATCCACCTTTCATGCGCGTCCGGCCCACGCCAGAAACCGGCGCAGAGGCCGCCAGGCATCGTCGTCGCGCACCAGCCGGAAGCCGAGATTGCTCGGCGGCGTTCCGACCGCACAGCCGCCGGCGCGCGCATCGCGGATGAAGTCGGTGATGTAGGTCCGGTGGGCGCCTTCGACCACGCGCACGCCGCAATTCACCAGCGTAGCCCTGACGTCGCCTGCCGGCTCCACGGTGCCGCGCACAAAGCAGCTGTCAGTCCATTCCCACACATTGCCGGCCACGTCGACGAGCCCATGCTCGTTGACGCCGAACGTGCCGATCGGCTGCGGCTCCCTGACGCTCTTCTGGCGCTGTGATTCCGCCTCATAGCGCGCCAGCCAGCGCCGCGATGGATCGACCGCATCGGTCTCGGGCAGGGCCTCGTCCTTGAACCGACTGCCGGCCGCGAACGCCCATTCCTCGTCGGTCGGAAGCCGATAGCGTTCGCCGGTCTCCTGCGACAGCCAGGCCGCGTAAGCATCGGCATCGCGCCAGCTGACGCCCACGACCGGATGGTCGTCCCGGGGCGACATGCCGGCAAGCCGCGGGCAGGCGCCAGCATCCACACAGCGCTGGTATTCGGCCGCCGTCACCTGCCGCTTCATGATGGTGAGGGCGCGGTCCAGGCGCATCGTGCGCAATGGCGCATTCGCCGGCTGTCCGCCGCGCGAGAAATCACCCGCCGGCCGATAGGCAACCGGGCCGGGCGCCAGCGTGACGGTCTCGAAGGCGCCGACGCGATCGACGGCATCGCTTGATATATCGATGGATGGAATCGCCGAAACCGCGAGCGGCGCGGCGAGCACCGCGGCAGTCAATCCGGCTTTCAATTTGAGTGCGAGCAGCATCGCCGCCTCCGAGGCAGGGAGGCGGCCTGCCAGGATCGGCAGACCGCCTCGTTGGATCAGCGGACGCGGGCGGCGTTCGCGGGTTTGAGCAGGGCGCCGAGCTTCGCCGGTGCGACAGGCTCGGGCGGCGTCACCTGCTTCATGAGGTCGTCGTTCCAATTACCCTCGACCTTGAAGTGGGCGGTGGCGCCGAGCTCGACAGCCTCGATCAGATTATGGGTGACGTAGGCATAGATGCCGGGCTGCAGGAACTTGTACAGCGCTGCGCCCGCCGACCCGCCGCGAATGAACCAGGTTTCCAGGTCCGTTTCCGGGCGGTTGGCAAACTTGCCAGTCTCCCACACGTAGTCGCCGTGTCCGCCGATGAGGTGCGGACGCGAGTCACGGTTGGTCTGCGAGTGCACGATCAGCACGTTCTCGCCGACCTTGGCCTGCATGGCATTCTTGCCGGTGAGGGCGCCGACCTTGCCGTTGAACACGACGTGGGTGGGCGTGAGCTTCCGCATCACCTCGACCATGTCGGTGTAGCCCTCGCCGGGCGAGGTGTAGCTCTTGAAGTTGCCCTTGGCGTCGCGCGGAATGTAGAAGTCGTTCTCGCCGATGTAGTACACGCGGTCGTACTTGAGCGCCTTGCCGGCACCGTCCTTCAGGCCGTCGCGCGGCAGCACCATCACGGCGCCGCTCATGCCCGACACAACGTGCCAGGGAATCATCGGGCCGCCGGGCGCGCAGTGGTAGACGAACACGCCCGGCCGCGTCGCCTTCCAGCGCAGCACGACCTGCTCGCCCGGATTGATCAGCGTGAGCTCACCGCCGCCCAGCGCGCCGGTGGCCGAATGGAAGTCGATGTTGTGCGGCATCGAGTTGGTGTCGGGATTGACCAGGGTCACCTCGACGTAGTCGCCCTCGTGCACCACCATCAGCGGTCCCGGAATCGAGCCGTTGAAGGTCATCGCCTGCAGCTTGGTGCCGGCCTCGTCGATGACGATTTCCTTCTCCTCGATCACGAGCTTGAACTCGAGGATCTTCGGGGGCTGCCTGGTGGCCTGCTCGTGCGGATGCACGAATGGCGGTGCAACCAGGTTGACCTGTTGCCGTGGCAGCTTGAGCTCCTCGCCGAGCGCTGGGGCCGCGGCCAGCGCGAGCACCATTGCGGCGGTGCCAGCCAATGCGGCTCGTCGGGACATCATCGTCTGTTCCTTTCCGGTCCTGATCCATCGTGACCGGGGCACACTGCATGACTCTCCGGCGGGCTTCGTTGCGCTGCAACAAACTGGGCTGCGAAGTGGGGAGGTTTGCGCCGGAACAAAGAAGGCACGTTCCACGCGTGTTTAGCTCTGAGTAAAGCGAGGCGTTCAATGCGTATTGAGATGGACACGCTGGTGGACGACGTGATGCGCCGCCATCCGGCAACGATTCGGGTGTTTCTCGATCACAAGATGTCCTGCGTCGGCTGTCCGATCGCGTGCTTTCACACGGTCGAGGATGCCTGTCGCGAGCACGGCGTGGAGGCGATGGGCTTTCTCGCGGCCCTGCATGCGAGTGCAGCGAGCGCAGCCGCGCACGCGCTTAGAGCGAGATGACTTTTCTTCGAATCGTCATCTCGCTCTGGTGTGCTTGCAGCATGATCTTTAGCCGGTACCCACTTTTCGGGATCATGCTCTAACACTACTTTGGCAGAATTCTGCATGTAGCGAGCGATTTTGGATTCCCAAATCAGTTTTGCAGTGATTCATGGGTGGTCGGCTTTTGGAGGGCCGACCCATGGCTGGCACGATGTTGGATTGGCGGAAGGAACTTGAGCGCTGGCTGAAGCCATTTCTGGAGCGATTGGGTCACAAGACGCGGCGTCGGATGTGTCCGGTTTACATATCGGGACTGATCGGTCCA
>DATFWC010000713.1:0-5338 GCA_035259885.1 Xanthobacteraceae bacterium | reverse complement strand
CAGACTGGTGGTGAAGAACACCGCCGCCAGCGTGGCCGTGGTCTTGGTGAGCACGTTCGACTGGCCGCGGCTGGTGAGAAAGCCGCCGCCACCGCCGATGCCCAGGCCGCCGCCTTCCGAGCGCTGCAGCAGCACGAGGCCGATCATGGCCACGACGATCATGAGGTGAATGACGATGATGACGGTCTGCATTGCACAAAATCCATGGGCGTGCGGCCCGCCCGCTCTACCCTTGCGCGGTCATATAGGAACGGGCGGGTGTCTACACGATCCCCGCCGGCTTGGCCATGGGGGGCGCGACCTTGTGGCCCGCGGTTCCCTTCGTTCCATGCGGGCTACGGATTGTTGCGTAGGTCACCCGCAGGCCGCCGCGATGGCCAAAAACTCCTCGGACTTGAGGCTGGCGCCCCCCACCAGCGCACCGTCGACGTTCTCCACCTTCATCAGTTCGCCGGCATTGGCGGGCTTGACCGAGCCGCCGTACAGGATGCGCATGCCCTCCCCGGCGTTGCTGTAGCGTTCGACAAGCCGGGCGCGGATCAGGCGATGGACCTCGGCGACGTCGGACGGCGTCGGGGTGAGGCCGGTGCCGATCGCCCATACGGGCTCGTAGGCGATCACCAGGTTCTCCCCGCGCGCGCCTTCCGGCAGGGAGCCGGAGAGCTGGCGGCCAACCACGTCGAGGGTCTGCCGCGACTCGCGCTCGGCGCGGGTCTCGCCGATGCAGACGATGGCGGTCATGCCGGCGCGCCAGGCGGCCAGCGTCTTCACCCGCACCTGGGCATCGGTCTCCTTGTGGTAGGAGCGGCGCTCGGAATGGCCGATGATCACCATGACGGCGCCGGCATCGGCCAGCATCTCGGCCGAGATATCGCCCGTATAGGCGCCGGAGGGCTCGGGATGGCAGTCCTGGGCGCCGATGCGCACCCGCGAGCCGCGCGCCAGCGCCGAAAAATTCGCCACCAGGGTGGCCGGTGGGCAGACGACCAGGTCGATCTGGCGGGAAAGCTTGACGGCATCGTGGGTGATGCGGAGCAACTCGTTGCTCGACTTGCGCAGGCCGTTCATCTTCCAATTGCCGGCCACCAGCGGCCGGCGCTCGGTCTTCGCCATGGTCCTGCCCCTCTTGGCGCGCGCCCGCGCGCGGGCCGCTGCGCGCCGCCAGCCGTTACCAGACGAAAATGCCAGGCGCCAGAGCGTCGGGTCGGCCGCCCGGCGGGATGCCGCAGGGCCCGCGTGTTGCGACCAACGGGCCGCATCCCTATGATATGTATTGCTTCGCGGGCGTTCCGGCGCGTTCAGCGCCGGGGCGAGCGAAAATCATCCCGACATGAGTGAGGCTCGATGCTGCGAGGGATCCGGACCGCCTCTGCCAATTGGCTCGGCAAGGCCGTCATGGGCGTGGTCATGGGGCTCCTGATCGTGAGCTTCGCGATCTGGGGCATCGGCGACATTTTCCGCGGCTTCGGCCGCTCCAGCCTGGCCAAGATCGGCCACACCGAGATCGGCATCGAACAGTTCCGCCAGATCTACAATGATCGGCTGCAGCAGATCGGCCGCCAGATTGGCCGGCCGATCTCGCCCGATCAGGCGCGCGCTCTCGGCTTCGACCAGCAGTTGCTCGGCCAGATCGTCGCCGAGACTGCGCTCGACGAGCGCACGCGGGAGCTCGGCCTCGGCCTGTCCGATGCGGAAATCGCCCGCCGCATCACCGAGGACCCGATGTTCCGCGGCATCACCGGGCAGTTCGACCCCGGCCGTTTCCAGCAGATCATCCGCTCGGCCGGCTACACCGAGGCGCGCTACGCCGCCGAGCAACGCAAGGTGTCGCTGCGTCGCCAGCTCGCCGAGACGATCAGCGGCGACGTCGCGACGCCAAAAACCATGGCCGAGCTGGTGAACCGCTACACCGCCGAGGAGCGCTCGATCGAATACGTGCTGCTCACCCGCGCGCAGGTGGGCGACATTCCGGCCCCCACGCCGGAAGAGCTGGCGCGCTACTTCGAGGAGCGAAAAATCCTGTTCCGCGCGCCCGAGTACCGCAAGGCCACGATCATCGCGCTGAGCGTGGCCGACGCCATGCCCTGGGTCACCGTCCCGGATGCCGACGTCAAGGCCCGCTACGAGGATCAGCGCGCACGCTACGTCACGCCGGAACGGCGCCAGGTGCTGCAGATCGTCTTCCCCAATGCCGACGAGGCGCGCGCCGCCTCCGAGCGGCTGGCCGGCGGCTTGAGCTTCGCGGCGCTGGCGGCCGAGCGCGGCCTCAAGGAATCCGACATCGATCTCGGCCTGGTGGGCAAGCAGGGCATGGTCGACCGCGCCATTGCGGATGCGGCGTTTGCCCTGAAGCCGGGCGAGATCAGCCAGCCGGTGCAAGGCCGGTTCGGCACCGCCATCGTGCAGGTGACCAAGGTCGAGCCCGAGCGCGTGCGCCCGTACGAGGAGGTCGCCCCCGAGATCAAGGGCGAGCTCGCGACCGCGCGAGCCCGCGAAGAGATCCAGGCGCGCTACAACAAGATCGAGGATGAGCGTGCGGGCGGCGCCCAGCTTACCGAGGTGGCGGAGAGGCTCGGCTTGCACGGTCACACGATCGAGGCGATCGATCGCTCGGGCCGTGACCCCAACGGCGCCGCCGTCAGTCTTCCGCCCGGCATCGACATTCTGTCCAACCTGTTCGCATCCGACGTCGGCGTCGAGAACGACCCGCTGCAGCTGCCCGCCGGCGGCTACGTCTGGTACGAGGTCACCGGCATCACGCCGTCGCGCGAGCGCACGCTGGACGAGATCAAGGACCGGGTCGAGGCGCGGTGGCGCGACGACCAGATCGCCGAGCGCCTGAAGAACAAGGCCAAGGAACTGACCGACAAGCTCAACGGCGGCGCCACGCTGGCTGCGCTCGCGGCGGCCGATGGGCTCAAGCTGGAGACCGCGACCGGGCTCAAGCGCAACACACCGTCCGAGGGATTGTCCGCCGCCACGATTGAAGACGTGTTCAAGACCGCCAAGGGCGCGGCGGGCACCGCGGAAGGCCAGAACCCCACCGAGCGCGTCGTGTTCCGGGTGACCGATATCGTCGTGCCGAAGCTCGATCCGGGCTCGGCCGAGGCGAAGCGCATCGAGGACGAGCTCAAGCGTTCGCTCACCGACGACGTCCTGGGCCAGTATATCGAGCGGCTGAAGAACGACATCGGCGTCAGGATCAACCCGGCCGCACTGCGCCAGGCGATCGGCGGCGGCGACCAGCAGTAATCGCATGCATATCGAACCAGCGGCCGACGCGTTCGCCGAGCGCTACGCGCGCGGCGAGCCGCAGGTGGTATGGACGACGCTGGTCGCCGACCTGGAGACGCCGGTCTCGGCGTTCCTGAAGGTTGCCGGGAAACCCATGAGCTTCCTGTTCGAGTCGGTCGAGGGCGGGGCCGTGCGTGGCCGCTACTCCGTCATCGGGCTCGAGCCCGACCTGATCTGGCGGCTCGTCGAGGGGCGCGCCGAGATCAACCGCGACGCGCGCAACGCGCCGCAGGATTTTTCGCCCTGCGCCGAGCCGCCGCTCGAGGCCTTGCGGGAACTGGTGGCCGAAAGCCGCATCGAGCTTCCCGAAAGACTGCCGCCTATGGCGGCCGGCATATTCGGCTATCTCGGCTACGACACCGTGCGGCTGATGGAAAAGCTTCCGGCCGTCAACCCGGATCCGCTCGGCATTCCCGACGCCGTGCTGATGCGGCCGCGCCTGGTGATCGTGTTTGACGCGGTCGAGGACACGATCACCATCGTCACGCCGGTGCGCCCCGACCCCGACGTCCCGGCCGGCATCGCCTTCAACTTCGCGGTCGAGCGGCTCACCTCGGTGATCGACAGCCTCGATACGCTGATCCTGAGTTCCAGCGACGGCGATCCCGGCCCGCTGGTGGTGCCGCCGAGCTCGAACACGACGCCGGCCGAGTACAAGACCATCGTGCTGCGCGCCAAGGACTACATCGCGGCGGGCGACGTGTTCCAGGTGGTGCTGTCGCAGCGCTTCGAAGCGCCGTTCGCGCTGCCGCCGCTGTCGTTCTACCGCGCGCTCCGCCGCGTCAATCCGGCGCCGTTTCTCTACTTCCTCGACTTTGGCGGCTTTTCGGTCGCCGGCTCGAGCCCGGAAATTCTCGTGCGCGTGCGCGACGGCACCGTCACGGTGCGGCCGCTCGCCGGCACGCGGCCGCGCGGCTTGACCCCGCACGAGGACAAGGCGCTGGAGGATGAGCTTCTGGCCGACCCCAAGGAGCGCGCCGAGCACCTGATGCTGCTCGACCTGGGACGCAACGACGTCGGCCGCGTGGCCGAGATCGGCAGCGTGAGCGTCACCGACCAGTTCTTCATCGAGCGCTACAGCCAGGTCATGCACATCGTGTCGAACGTCGAGGGCCGGCTTGGCTCACGCCACGATGCGCTCGATGCGCTCGCCGCCGGCTTTCCCGCGGGCACCGTGTCGGGCGCCCCGAAAGTGCGGGCCATGGAGATCATCGACGAACTGGAGAAGGAGAAGCGCGGCCTCTATGCCGGCTGCATCGGCTACTTCTCCGCCGCCGGCGAGATGGACACCTGCATCGCGTTGCGCACCGCGCTGATCAAGGACGGCGTGCTCTACGTGCAGGCCGGCGCCGGCATCGTGGCAGATTCCGATCCGGCCTTCGAGCAGGAGGAATGCGTGAACAAGGCCAAGGCCCTGTTCCGCGCGGCCGAAGAGGCGCGCCGCTTCGCCAGCGCCGCGAAGCGGGGCCAGTAGTACACGTTTCGGGCGGCACGCGAGCTTCTTGCGCCGCAGTATGCGTGGTTCACCGAGGGTTTCGATACGCCTGATCTGCGGCAGGCGAAGCGCCTCCTCGACAGGCTACAGTCACCGTCGGAGGAATAGAGATGACCAAATGGAAGCACGATGGCGTCCGCGTGATCCCGGGATCCTCGCTCGATCCCAACACGCCGCAGACGCCCGGCATGGACCGCAAGGCGGCGATCAACTACGCGCGCGTCGGCGCGCAGAAGATCTGGGCCGGAACCGTAAGCATCAAGCCCAACGCCAAGACCGGGGCGCATCACCACGGCGAACTGGAAAGCGTCATCTACGTGGTGCGCGGAAGAGCGCGCATGCGCTGGGGCGAGCATCTCGAGTTCATGGCTGAGGCTGGGCCCGGCGACTTCATCTACGTGCCGCCGTTCGTGCCGCACCAGGAGATCAATGCCAGCTCGGACGAGTCGCTGGAATGCGTGGTCATCCGCAGCGACAACGAGGCCGTTGTCGTCAACCTCGACATCGACCCGATCGAGAGGCCGGAGAAAGTGCTCTGGGTCGACCCGA
>DATFWC010000712.1:0-9975 GCA_035259885.1 Xanthobacteraceae bacterium | reverse complement strand
TCACCGTGCTCGAGTACTTCAACTCGACGCACGGCGCCCGCAAGGGTCTCGCCGACACCGCGCTCAAGACGGCGAACTCGGGTTACCTGACGCGCCGGCTGGTCGACGTCGCGCAGGACTGCATCATTACGACGGAAGATTGCGGCACCACGGCGGGCATCAACGTGCGCGCCATCATCGATACCGGCACCGTCGTGGCCTCGCTCGGCACGCGGATTCTTGGCCGCACCACGGCCGAGGACGTGCGCGATCCGTCGTCGCACAAGGTGATCGTCAAGAACGGCACGCTGCTCGAAGAGCCGCAGGTCGAAGCGATCGTCCAGGCCGGCGTGCAGGAGCTGAAGATCCGCTCGGTGCTTACCTGCGAGACCACCTCGGGCGTGTGCGGCAAGTGCTACGGACGCGATCTTGCACGTGGAACGCCGGTCAACCTCGGCGAGGCGGTGGGCGTCATCGCCGCGCAGTCGATCGGCGAGCCGGGCACCCAGCTCACCATGCGCACGTTCCACATCGGCGGCGCTGCCCAGATCTCGGAGCAGTCGTTCATCGAGTCGAACTTCGACGGCAAGGTGAAGATCAAGAACAAGAACATCGTGAAGAACTCCGACGGCCAGAATGTCGCGATGGTTCGCAACATGGTGGTTGCTGTGCTCGATCCCGATGGTACTGAGCGCGCCACGCATCGCATTCAATATGGTGCGCGGCTCCTGGTCGAGGATGGGGCCTACATCAAGCGCGGCCAGCGTATTGCCGAGTGGGATCCCTACACCCGGCCGATCCTGACCGAGGTCGAGGGCACGATCGGCTTCGAGGACCTGGTTGAAGGTCAGTCGATGTCGGAGACGCTCGACGAGTCGACCGGCATCGCCAAGCGCGTGGTCACCGACTGGCGCACCGGCTCCGGCCGCAACCAGCAGGATCTGCGCCCGGCGATCGTGATCAAGAAGGACAACAAGATCCTCAAGCTCGGCCGTGGCGCCGAGGCGCGCTACCAGCTCGCCGTCGACGCCATCATCTCGGTCGAGCCGGGCTCCAATGTGAGCGCGGGCGACGTGATCGCGCGTATCCCGACCGAGAGCGCCAAGACGCGCGACATCACCGGCGGCTTGCCGCGGGTGGCGGAGCTGTTCGAGGCGCGGCGGCCGAAGGAGGCGGCGATCATTGCCGAGGCCTCAGGCACGGTTCGCTTCGGCAAGGACTACAAGAACAAGCGCCGCGTGCTCATCGAGCCTGTCAACAAGGACGAGGAGCCGAAGGAGTATCTCATCCCGAAGGGCAAGCACATCCATCTGCAGGATGGCGACGTCATCGAGAAGGGCGACTTCATCGTCGAGGGCAATCCCGCCCCGCACGACATCCTGGCGATCAAGGGCGTCGAGGATCTCGCGGCCTACCTGGTCAACGAGATCCAGGAGGTCTATCGGCTGCAGGGCGTCAACATCAACGACAAGCACATCGAGGTGATCGTCCGCCAGATGCTGCAGAAGGTCGAGATCGAGGAACCGGGCGAGACCGAGCTGATCCAGGGCGAGCAGGTCGACAAGATCGAGTTCGACGAGGTCAACGCCGCGGTGGTGGCCGAGGGCAAGAAGCCGGCGACCGCCCATCCGGTGCTGCTCGGCATCACCAAGGCGTCGCTGCAGACCCGGTCGTTCATCTCGGCCGCGTCGTTCCAGGAGACCACGCGCGTGCTCACCGAGGCCGCGGTCAACGGCAAGGCGGACACGCTCGACGGGCTCAAGGAGAACGTCATCGTCGGCCGGCTGATCCCGGCCGGCACCGGCGCCGAGATGAACAAGCTGCGCGAGGTGGCGCTGAAGCGCGACGCGCTCATCCTGTCCGAGCGCGAGAAGGAGGCCGCCGACAAGGCCGCCGCCGAGCCGGCGCAGCTGCCGGCGGCAGAGTAGGCCGCAGGCCCCGCTCGGACGCTAACGAAAGCCAGAAGGGCCGCCTCAGGGCGGCCCTTTTTCTTGCCCGGCGAGCTGCCCGTGCGACGCGGAACCTCAGGCCCGGCCGCCACGTTCCCGTCGCAGGCGGGACGGCTGCTGACGGACATGCCGCATGGCTATCGCCTGGTGGAAGACGGGCGTGATCTATCAAGTCTATCCGCGCTCGTTTCAGGACAGCAACGGCGATGGCATCGGCGACCTCGGCGGCATTCTCCGGCGCCTGTCGCACTTCGTCGAGCTCGGCGTCGACGCCGTGTGGCTGTCGCCGATCTTCCCCTCGCCGATGGCGGATTTCGGCTACGACATCGCCGACTACACCGGCATCGACCCGATCTTCGGCACCCTCGACGACTTCGACAAGCTCGTGGCGTCGGCGCACGATCTCGGCCTAAAAATCATTCTCGATCTCGTGCCCAACCACACGTCCGATCGGCATCCGTGGTTTCAGGAAAGCCGGTCGTCGCGCCACAATCCCAGGCGCGACTGGTACATCTGGCGCGATCCCGCTCCCGATGGCGGACCGCCCAACAACTGGATGTCGGAGTTCGGCGGCGGCGCCTGGGAGCTCGATCCGCGCACCGGCGAGTATTACTACCACGCCTTCCTGGCCGCGCAGCCGGACCTCAACTGGCGCAACCCTGAAGTTCGCCGCGCCATGCACGACGTGATGCGCTTCTGGCTCCGGCGCGGCGTGGACGGATTCCGCGTCGATGTCATCTGGCATCTGATGAAGGACGCCGAGTTCCGCGACAACCCGGCCAATCCCGACTATTGCGCCGGTGCCCCACCGAACCATGCGGTGGTTCCGCTCTACAGCGCCGACCGGCCGGAGGTGCACGAGGTGATCGCCGGGCTCCGCCGGGTGGTTGACGAGTTCGACGACCGGGTGCTGATCGGCGAGATCTACCTGCCGATCGAGCGCCTCGTCGCCTATTACGGGCGCGACCTCACCGGCACGCATCTGCCGTTCAACTTCACGCTGCTGCTGTCGCAGTGGAACGCGCGCGCCATCGCGCGGCTGATCGATGAGTACGAAGCGGCGCTGCCGCCGGGCGGATGGCCGAACTGGGTCTTGGGCAACCACGACCGGCCGCGGGTGGCAAGCCGGGTCGGCCCCGAGCAGGCGCGGGTCGCGGCCATGCTGCTGCTGACGCTGCGCGGCACGCCGACCATCTACTACGGCGACGAGACCGGCCTGCCGCAGGTGGCCATCCCGCCCGATCGCATTCGCGATCCGTTTGAGAAGAACGTGCCCGGGTTGGGCGTCGGCCGCGACGGCGCGCGAACGCCGATGCAGTGGGACGCCGGGCGCTTCGCCGGCTTTTCGACCGTCGAGCCCTGGCTGCCGCTGGCCGACGATCACGAATCGGAAAACGTCGCCAATCAGCGTGGCGACCAGACCTCCATCTTCAACCTCTATCGCCGGCTGCTGGCGCTGCGGCGCAAGAGTCCGGCGCTCACGCTCGGCTCCTACCGGCCGCTCGTCGCCAGCGGCGATCTGCTGCTGTTCATCCGCGAGCACCCGCAGCAGCGGCTGCTCGTCGCTCTCAATCTCGGCGGCGAGCCAACGTCCGTGAGCTCGCACCCGCAAGCGTGGAGCGGACAGCTTCTCCTGTCGTCCTTTGCCGACCGCCACGAGGCGGTCGACGGCGACATCGCGCTGCGCGCCAACGAGGGCGTGGTGGTGAAACTGAAGTAACGGACGCTCCCGCAGCTCGGATGGAGCGCAGCGAAATCCGGGATCGGCCGTCCCCGCATTCCGCTTCGCTCCATGCGGGCTACGAAGCGGCGACCAGCAATCCCACGCCGCACAGGGCCAGCGCTGCGGTCCACAACAGATCAAGATTGACCCAGCCGCGGCGCAGGAAGGCGACGCCGACCCAGCGATAGACGATGAGCGCGATTGCCGCGATGGTCGCCAGCATGGTGGCCGTGTGCACGCCGAGCGCGGCCAGCGCCAGGGGGATCGAGGCATTGTCCAGCCCCTGGGCGGGACCGGACAGGCACAGCGGCACCACCACCGGGATCAGCATCAGGCCGGCGCCGTGGGCGGTCGCCATCAGGAACGACCACATGGCGAGTCCGAGCAGGCCGGTCTGCATGCCCACCCGCACCCGCTGCCGGTGCCCGTAGAAGGCATGCCACAACGCCCAGCCGATCAGCACCACAGCGCCCAGCCGGAGGAGCTGCGCGTGGTCGAGCACAAGACCGAGCGCCAGCACCGCAACGAGCACCGCCGCCACCGCGGCGGCATGGCCGAGCGCGATCGGAACCAGCGACAGCAGCACGGCCTTCTGGCTGTGGCGGTGCAGCCCCAGCGCCACCGCGAACAGCCAGCCCATCGCCGGATTGAAGCCGTGATACAGGCCCAGCCCGGCGAGCGCGAGCCATGGCCAGGCTTGCGTCACGGATAACAATAGGAATCCGACGAGCAGTCGCCGCCTTCCAGCCGCACCTGGTGCGGCAATTGCCCCTTCGGCCAGGCGATGAAGAATTTCGGGTCGAAGGCGATGCCGCCGCCGGCGCCGGCGTCGAGCTTCACCATCCAGCCGTCAAAACCGCCCTCGTAGAACTGGCCGTCGATGGCGCCGTACAACGAGTTGGTGAAGTACACCCGGCGCCCATCGCGGCTGACCTCGACCATCTGCGGTCCGCCGCTGAGCTTGCCGTTCTTGGCGCCCGGGTGGCCCGCCCGCGACACGATGCCGCCGATCCGCACCTTGCCGGTGAGCTTCGGGTTGAACGGGTCCGACACGTCGTATTGCTGCAGGTCGCCGGTGCCCCAGCAGGCGACGTAGAGGAAGCGGTCGTCCATCGACAGGTCGATGTCAGTGACCAGCGGCGGCACCGCCTTAAAACCCTTGAGCATGGGCGGCAAGTCGGCTTCGTTCGCCGGCTCGGCCGGGATCGAGATGATCTTCTTGGCCGCCCACCGGTCGCCGTCGCGGTACCAGGTCCAGATCGATGACGAGAGATCCTTCAGGCTGATCACGCAGTTCACGAATCCATGCGCCTTGGTCGGGTCGTGCGCCGGACGCAGCTCGAACACCAGCTGATGCTCCTCGCCGAAATCGATCTCCTGCAGGTGCTTGCGCTTGGTCAGGTCCCAGAAGTGCAGGCGCCGGCCGTATTTGCTGCCGAGCAGGATCTCGGGAACGAGGCCGTTTTCGATGGTGTCGGGAGTCCCCCATTCGCTGGTGACCATGGTGTCGTGGCCGAGATGCCACCAGGCGTCATAGGCGAGCTGCTGCGGCCCGCGATCGACCTCCCAGCGCCCGAGCGGCTCGAAGCTTTCGTGGTCCACGATGAAGATGCCGCCCGGTCCCTTGCCCTCGGCGTTGCCGAGCGCCGTGACATAGATGCCGCCCGGGCCGCAATGGACGGTGTGCGGACGCGAGTACCCGGTCTTGTCGGCGATCTCTTGCGGCTCGATGGTCTTGACGATGGTCGGCTTGCGCGGGTCCGGCTTGGTGTCGAGGATGTAGATGCGCGAGGAGCGCAGGCCCGGCACCACCAGGTAGCGCCGCTCCATGTGCGGGTGGGGGGCGTTGGGGCACAGGCTGGACGAACAGGCGTTCCAGCCGAAATGGTGGAACTCGTCGCCGGCGTTGGGCATCTGGAGGGTGCCAAGAATTTGCGAATAGGACGGCGATTTCGGATCGACGTCGACGGTCGAGACAGTGTCGCCCGTCTTCCGGCTCGGATCGAACCCGGCCACATAGGCTAATTTTTCCGACGGCGCCTTCGCGGCCTGGCGCGGTGAGGGATAGAAGCTCGGATCGGGTTGCCACGTGGCCATCAGGACCTCCCCTTGGTTGGCGCAGAATTGTTGGTTCAGCAAAGGATACCAGCTTGCCTCGCAGCCAGACAGGTAGCGCCACGCTGCCGGCGGCGCGTCCTCCGATCGGAGGACCCTCGGGCCGCCCTCACAGACTCTTGAACCTCCTCTTGAACCTCGAAATCCGGGTCGGACAGGGGGGGGAAGGGTCCGTGAGGCGACCGAACGCCGGGGCTCTGCCGGGGAGTCTGCCGGCCTGCTGTCTTGGGACGAGGCGGGAGGCGCCGCCGGAGGGGCAGCCCGGGGCACGCGAGTGGCCTCCGGGCGCGCAAAAATGGCCGAAAATTCAACGCTTCGGGGTTGACCTCGGTGGGGTCGCACAGTAAATACGCTCCACTTTTGCAGCAGGCGGTGAGTTTTCTGCGCATCGGCGTGGCGCCCTGAGCGCCTCGATCAACGAAGCTCAAACGCTGCTTGCGACAGCTCTAGTCAGCTGAACGGGTGCATGACCGCGACGTCGGTCGCGTCGCGGTCCTCTGAGTCCAAGGGCGTCATGGCGCGGACAAGCGCCTGGCGCGCTTTCGTTTTGCGTGGGAGCCGTCCAGGCCGCGTGCCGCCGGCCCGCAACGTTCGAGGTTAAGGCCAGGATGCCGACGATCAACCAGTTGATCCGCAAGCCGCGGGTGCAGGTGAAGGCCCGCAACAAGGTTCCGGCGCTGCAGGAGAGCCCGCAGAAGCGCGGGGTGTGCACGCGCGTCTACACGACGACGCCGAAGAAGCCGAACTCGGCTCTGCGCAAGGTGGCCAAGGTGCGGCTGACCAACGGCTTCGAGGTCATCGGCTACATTCCGGGCGAGGGCCATAACCTGCAGGAGCACTCGGTGGTGATGATCCGCGGCGGCCGCGTCAAGGATCTGCCCGGCGTCCGCTACCACATCCTGCGCGGCGTGCTCGACACGCAGGGCGTCAAGAACCGCAAGCAGCGCCGATCCAAGTACGGCGCCAAGCGTCCGAAGTAACGGGAGCCGAAAAAATGTCCCGCCGTCACAGCGCCGAAAAACGCGAGATCCTGCCCGATCCCAAGTTCGGGAATGTGGTGGTGACCAAGTTCATGAACTCGATCATGCACGCCGGCAAGAAGTCGGTGGCAGAGCATATCGTCTACGGCGCGTTCGACGTGATCGAGGGCAAGACCAAGCAGAGCCCGCTGTCGGTGTTCGAACAGGCGCTCGACAACGTGATGCCGTCGATCGAGGTGCGCTCCCGCCGCGTCGGCGGCGCCACCTACCAGGTGCCGGTCGAGGTGCGCACGTCGCGGCGCCAGGCGCTCGGCATCCGCTGGATCATCACGGCGGCGCGCGAGCGCAACGAGAAGACGATGGTGGAGCGGCTGTCGGCCGAATTGCTCGACGCGTCGAACAACCGGGGGAACGCCGTCAAGAAGCGCGAGGACACGCACCGCATGGCCGAGGCCAACCGGGCATTTTCGCACTATCGCTGGTGACGGCCGGCCAAGAACACGAGGAACCTTCCCCCATGCCACGCAGCCATCCGATCGAGGACTACCGCAACTTCGGCATCATGGCGCATATCGACGCCGGCAAGACCACGACCACCGAGCGCGTCCTCTACTACAGCGGCAAGAGCCACAAGATGGGCGAGGTGCACGAAGGCGCCGCGACGATGGACTGGATGGAGCAGGAACAGGAGCGCGGCATCACCATCACGTCCGCCGCCACCACCTGCTTCTGGAACGGCAAGCGCCTCAACATCATCGACACGCCCGGCCACGTCGACTTCACCATCGAGGTCGAGCGCTCGCTGCGCGTGCTCGACGGTGCCGTATGCGTGCTCGACGGCAACCAGGGCGTGGAGCCGCAGACCGAGACGGTGTGGCGCCAGGCCGACAAGTATAACGTGCCGCGCGTCGTGTTCGTCAACAAGATGGATAAGATCGGCGCCGACTTTTACAAGTGCGTCGACGATCTCGTCTCGCGCGTGGCCGCCAATCCGGTCTGCATCCAGCTGCCGATCGGCGCGGAGAGCGCGTTCAAGGGCATCGTCGATCTCGTCCGCATGAAGGCCGTGGTGTGGGACGACGAGGCGCTCGGCGCCAAGTATCACGACGAGGACATTCCCGCCGATCTCAACGACAAGGCGGCGGAGTATCGCACCAAGATGGTCGAGGCGGCGGTCGAGCTCGATGACGACGCCATGACGGCCTACCTCGAGGGCAAGGAGCCGGACGAGGCCACACTCAAGGGGCTCATCCGCAAGGCCGTGGTCGGCCGCAAATTCGTGCCGGTGCTGTGCGGCTCCGCCTTCAAGAACAAGGGCGTGCAGCCGCTGCTCGACGCGGTGGTGGATTTCCTGCCGAGCCCGCTCGACCGCGGCGCCATCAAGGGCACGGATCTCAAGGGCAACGAGGTGGAGCGCAAGCCGTCGGACACCGAGCCGCTGGCGGCGATCGCCTTCAAGATCATGGACGATCCATTCGTCGGCACGATCACGTTCACCCGCATCTATTCCGGCAAGATGGAAAGCGGGATGGGCGCCATCAACTCGACCAAGGACCGCAAGGAGCGCATTGGCCGCATGCTGCTGATGCACGCCAACAACCGCGAGGACATCAAGGAAGCCTATGCCGGCGACATCTTGGCGCTGGCGGGCCTCAAGGAAGTGCGTACCGGCGACACCCTGTGCGACCCGCAGAAGGCGGTGATCCTGGAGAAGATGGACTTCCCCGATCCGGTGATCGAGATCGCCATTGAGCCGAAGACCAAGGCGGACCAGGAAAAGCTCGGCGTGGCGCTGGCCAAGCTGGCGGCCGAGGATCCGTCGTTCCGCGTGTCGACCGACCAGGAATCTGGCCAGACCATCCTGAAGGGCATGGGCGAACTGCACCTCGACATCAAGGTCGACATCCTCAAGCGCACCTACAAGGTCGAGGCCAATATCGGCGCGCCGCAGGTGGCCTATCGCGAGAAGATCACGCGTGCCGCCACCGTCGACTATACGCACAAGAAGCAGACCGGCGGCTCCGGCCAGTTCGCCCAGGTCAAGATCGTGGCCGAGCCGACCCCGCCGGCGACCGGCTTCGTCTTCGAGAACAAGATCGTCGGCGGCGCGGTGCCGAAGGAGTACATCCCCGGGGTCGAGAAGGGCCTGGAATCCGTGCTCGGCGCCGGCGTGCTGGCCGGCTTCCCGGTGGTCGATCTCAAGGTGTCGCTGATCGACGGAAAATATCACGACGTCGACTCCTCGGCACTCGCCTTCGAGATCGCGTCGCGTGCGGCGCTGCGCGAGGCGCTGCAGAAGGGCGGCTCGGTGCTGCTCGAGCCGATCATGAAGGTCGAGGTGGTGACGCCGGAGGATTACACCGGGTCGGTCATCGGCGACCTCAACTCGCGGCGCGGCCAGATCCAGGGCCAGGACATGCGCGGCAACGCCAACGTCATCAACGCCATGGTGCCGCTCGCCAACATGTTCGGCTACGTCAACAACCTGCGCTCCATGAGCCAGGGCCGCGCGACGTTCACCATGCAGTTCGACCACTACGCGGAAGTGCCGAAAGCGGTCGCCGACGAAGTCCAGGCAAAGTACGCCTGAGCCTTAGATCAAGAGAGAGAAGGGCCCGACAGGGAGAGTTCCATGGCCAAATCCAAATTCGAGCGCACCAAGCCCCATTGCAATGTTGGCACCATCGGTCACGTGGACCACGGCAAGACGACGCTGACAGCGGCCATCACCAAGGTGCTGGCGGAGCAGGGCAAGGCGCAATTCACGGCCTATGACCAGATCGACAAGGCGCCCGAGGAGAAGGCGCGCGGCATCACCATCGCGACCGCGCACGTGGAATACGAGACCGACAAGCGGCACTACGCCCACGTCGACTGCCCCGGGCACGCCGACTACGTGAAGAACATGATCACCGGCGCGGCGCAGATGGATGGCGCCATCCTGGTGGTGTCGGCCGCCGACGGCCCGATGCCGCAGACGCGCGAGCACATCCTGCTGGCGCGCCAGGTCGGCGTCCCGGCCCTGGTCGTCTACATGAACAAGGTCGACATGGTGGACGATCCCGAGCTGCTCGAACTGGTCGAGCTTGAGGTGCGGGAGCTCCTGTCCAAGTACGAATTCCCGGGCGACGACATTCCGATCATCAAGGGCTCGGCGCTGGCGGCGCTGGAAGGCAAGACCGAGGACATCGGCAAGAACTCCATCATGGAGCTGATGAAGGCGGTGGAC
>DATFWC010000711.1:0-3306 GCA_035259885.1 Xanthobacteraceae bacterium | reverse complement strand
GCGCCCCGATTCGGACATAAGTTCTTGGGATCGAACAAGCGCGCCCGCACCTGAGCTTTCCGCAACAACGAACGGAAGGCCACCCAACTGCCTGAAGCCGGACCTTGAAGCTCGGCACAGGCGTGTCGGGGACCCGTGCGGTGGGGGGACGACGAGGGGCTGGTAGCGCGTATGGACGCGAAGACGAACATCAAGGCCAAGCTGCCCAGCCGGCACGTTACCGAGGGCCCGGAGCGTGCGCCGCATCGCTCCTATTACTATGCGATGGGTCTGACGCCGCAGCAGATCCACCAGCCGTTCGTTGGCGTCGCCACCTGCTGGAACGAAGCTGCGCCCTGCAACATCGCCCTGATGCGCCAGGCCCAGGCGGTCAAGAAGGGCGTCGCCGCCGCTGGCGGAACGCCGCGCGAGTTCTGCACCATCACGGTCACCGACGGCATTGCCATGGGGCACCAGGGCATGAAGTCGAGCCTGCCGTCGCGCGAGGTCATCGCCGACTCGGTCGAGCTCACCATACGTGGTCACGCGTATGACGCCCTGGTCGGCCTGGCCGGCTGCGACAAGTCCTTGCCCGGCATGATGATGGCCATGTGCCGCCTCAATGTGCCGGCGATCTTCATCTATGGCGGCTCCATTCTGCCCGGGACGTTCCGCGGGCAGCCGGTCACCATCCAGGACGTGTTCGAGGCGGTGGGCAAGCATTCGGTCGGCGCCATGTCGCTCGAGGACCTGGGCGAACTGGAGCAGGTCGCCTGTCCGTCGGCCGGCGCCTGCGGCGCCCAGTTCACCGCCAACACCATGGCGACGGTGTCCGAGGCGATCGGCCTGGCGCTGCCATATTCCGCCGGTGCGCCGGCCCCCTACGAGCTGCGCGACCGGTTCTGCGCCGCCGCCGGCGAGAAGATCATGGACCTGGTCGCCCAGCAGATCCGCCCGCGCGACATCGTCACCCGCAAGGCGCTGGAGAATGCGGCCGCCGTCGTTGCGGCGTCAGGCGGCTCGACCAATGCGGCCCTCCACCTCCCGGCGATCGCCAACGAATGCGGCCTGCCCTTCGACCTGTTCGATGTCGCCGAAGTCTTTAAACGGACACCTTATGTCGCGGATTTGAAACCAAGTGGCCGTTATGTCGCCAAGGATTTGTTCGAGGCTGGCGGCGTGCCACTCCTCATGAAAACTCTACTCGATCATGGCTTCCTGCACGGCGACTGCATGACCGTCACCGGCCGCACGATCGCCGAGAACATGCGCAGCGTGAAGTGGAATGCCGAGCAGGATGTGGTGCGTGCCGCCGACAAGCCGCTGTCGCCGACCGGGGGTGTCGTCGGGCTGAAGGGCAACCTGGCTCCCGAAGGCGCGATCGTGAAGGTCGCTGCCATGGCCAACCTGAAGTTTTCCGGACCGGCGCGCTGCTTCGACTGCGAGGAGGATGCCTTCGCGGCCGTGCGCAGCCGCGACTACAAGGAAGGCGATGTCCTGGTCATCCGCTACGAAGGCCCGCGCGGTGGGCCCGGCATGCGCGAGATGCTGGCGACCACGGCCGCTCTCTATGGCCAGGGCATGGGATTGAAAGTCGCGTTGATCACCGACGGACGTTTTTCCGGCGCGACGCGCGGGTTCTGTATCGGCCACGTCGGGCCGGAGGCGGCGGTCGGCGGGCCAATCGGGCTGCTCCGCGACGGCGACATCATCGACATCGACGCTGAGGCCGGAACTCTGAACGTTCGCCTCTCCGACGAGGAACTGGGCCAGCGCAAGGCGCAATGGAAGCCGCGCGAGGGCGAGTTCGGATCAGGTTGCCTGTGGAAATACGCCCAACAGGTGGGCTCGGCGCTATCGGGCGCCGTGACCCATCCGGGCGCGGCGGCGGAAAAGCAGTGCTATGCGGACATCTGATACGATCGTTCGCATCGTCGCGATCGGGCTTGCGCTCGGGTTCGCGCCCGTGCGTGCGCTCGACGGCACGCCAAGCGACGGCCCGCCCGGCAGCGTCGACCGCATGACCGCTCCGACCGCACCCGGCGTCAGCATCGAACGCCTGCCGTCGGCGGTCGCGCCGCCTGGCCGATCGGTGCCGGTGGTCGCCGCGCCCTCGCGCCTCGACATGCCGCGTCCGCCCGCGTCCGTCCCGTCCGTCACGCCCGGCCGCGCCGCGTTACCGACACCGGTCGAAGCTTTCCGCTCCGGCACGCAGGCGCTGCGCGCCGGCGAGAAGGAGAAGGCCATCACGTCGCTGCAATACGCCGCCGAGCAGGGCCACGCGCTCGCCCAGTGGAAGCTCGGCCGCATGTATGCCGAGGGCGACGGGGTGGAGCGCAGCGACCTGCGCGCCTTCGAATATTTCCGTCGCATCGCCGATGCCTACGCCGACGACAGTCCCGGCACCGCGCAGGCCCGGTTCGTAGCCAACGCCTTCGTCGCGCTTGGCCACTATTACCTCGATGGCATCCCGAACTCGCCGGTCAAAGCCGACCCGGTGCGGGCGCAGGAGATGTTCTCGTATGCGGCGTCCTACTTCGGCGATCCGGATGCGCAGTACTACCTGGCGCGGCTCTATCTCGACGGAAAGGGCGCGCCGCACGATGCCCGCCAGGCGGCGCGCTGGCTCAGCCTCGCCGCCAACAAGGGCCAGCATCAGGCGCAGGCCACGCTCGGCCGCATGCTGTTTCGCGGCGAATACGTGCCGCGTCAGGTGGCGCGCGGGCTGATGTGGCTGACGCTGGCGCGCGACAGCGCCACCCCCGAGGAAACCTGGATCACCGAGCTCTATGACGCGGCGTTCAAGCAGGCGAGCGACGACGAGCGCGCGCTGGCGCTGGTCTATCTCGAGCGCTGGATCAAGGGCCGCAGGGATTGACCTCCGCGTTCGTTCCCGCGCGGCGGGAACCCATGGTCACGCTTCCCGCACAATAAGCTCTACTGGTGGTGACGGGTCGCAGGCGCGCGGCGTGGTGTTCACCGCTCCTCCAGGTCCAGTTCCACCACCACCGGCACGTGATCCGACGGCTTGTCCCAGCCGCGCACATGCTTGTCGATGGACGCCGCGACCAGGCGGTCCGCCGCCTGCGGCGACAGCAGCACGTGGTCGATGCGCAGACCCTTGTTCTTCTGCCAGGCGCCGGCCTGATAATCCCAGAACGAGTAGAGGCCGGGTGCGTCGCTCACGGCGCGAACCGCATCGGTGAAGCCGAGATTGACCAGCGAGCGGAAGCGGGCGCGCGTCTCCGGCTTGAACAGGGCGTCGCCGATCCAGGCCGGCGGGTCGTACACATCGGCCTCGCTCGGGATCACGTTGTAGTCGCCGGC
>DATFWC010000710.1:0-2359 GCA_035259885.1 Xanthobacteraceae bacterium | reverse complement strand
GGGGGCATCGTGCGCGCGGGCTCCAAGGTCGGATCGAAATACAAGGGCCTGCGGGCCTCCACCAACGAGGCCTATTGCCCGACCTTGCGCGGCGCCGTGACGACCGCGCTGGATGACGATGTCGGATCGGTGCTCGAGATCGTCATCGACGGGCTGACGGCGGACGCCGTGGCGGACGCCATGCGCGCCGGCCTCGCCGCGATCGTCAAGCTCGGCGCCAAGGGCGCGCTGCGCGTCGGCGCCGGCAACTATGGCGGCAAGCTCGGGCCGCATCACTTCCGCCTCAAGGAGCTGCTGCCGTGAGGCCGCTAGTGCTCACGCTGCGGGCGCGGCCGGAGCAGCGGCTCGACCTGTCGCCGCTGGTGCCGAATCGGCTGGCCGCCATGACGGAGGCCGAGATCGCCGGGCTCGAGCTGCAGACCACGCGCACCCGCGTCACGGTCGGTGACGCGTTCCGCCTGCGCATGGGTGACGCGCGGCACATCCGCATCGAGCACGCGTGCGACCGGCTCGATCAGATCGGCCAGGGGATGAGCGAAGGCGAGATCGTGGTGGACGGCGACGTCGGCAGCCAGGCCGGCCGGCTGATGCAAGGCGGCCGCCTGACGATCCGCGGCAACGCCGGCCCATGGGCGGCCTCGGGCCTGCGCGGCGGCGTGGTCGAGATCGCCGGCAATGCCGGCGATCGCGTCGGTGGCCCGCTCGCCGGCGAAACCGTCGGCATGCGCGGCGGTGTCGTGATCGTGCGCCGCAATGCTGGCGAGCGCGCCGGCGACCGCATGCGCCGCGGCACGATTCTCGTGGAGGGCGCCGCCGGCCGCTGGACCGGCAGCCGCATGATCGCCGGCACCCTGATGGTGCGCCGCAAGGTCGGCGCTCTGCCGGGCTATCTCATGCGCCGCGGTACGCTGATTCTCGGCGACGGCGCCGAGGAGTTTTCGCCCACCTTCGTCGATTGCGGCGCGCACCAGCTCCTGGCGGTTCGCCTTCTGGCCACATACATCGACAGCTACAGCTCGGCGTTTGAGTCGATTGTCCGACGGTCGCTGCGGCGGCTGGCCGGAGACATGGCTGTGGCAGGAAAGGGTGAGATATTCACCCGATCCTGAAACTATGACCCGCGAAAGCCGTTTCTTGTGGTATGCACGTGGCCAACCCTGGGAGCCGGTAATGGGCCTGATCGAGCTGATCATCACGGTTTGCGCTGTGGCGCAACCCGAGCAATGCGAGGATCAGCATCTTCAATTCACTGAATTGGCATCACCAAGGCAATGCGTGATGGGCGCCATGCCCTATGTGGCCCAGTGGGTCGGAGAGCATCCGAAGTGGCGGGCGGTCCGCTGGCGCTGTGACTACCCGGGCAAACGGGATACTTGATGGAGCAACCTTTCCGCGACAGGCGGGACGCCTTTCTGCGGAAAATCTTGCGGCGTTCCGCCGTCATGGGGATCCTCAACGTCACTCCGGATTCCTTCTTCGACGGCGGGCAATTCCAGACCATCGATGCGTCGACGGCGCACGCCAGGAAGCTGGTCGCGGACGGCTGCGACATCGTCGATATCGGCGGCGAGTCGTCGCGGCCCGAAGCCACTCCGGTTTCCGCCGCGGACGAGCTTGCGCGGATCGAGACGATCGTGGCGCAGCTGGCGCCGGCGCTCGACGTTGCGCTCTCGGTCGACACCAGCAAGGCGCGCGTGGCGGCGCGGGCGCTCGAGCTCGGCGCGGTCGCCGTCAACGACGTCTGGGGACTGCAGCAGGATGCCGCCATGGCGGGCGTCGTGGCCGCGGCCGACGCGATCGTGGTGATCATGCACAATCGTGCCGAGAAGGACGAAACGCTCGACATCGTGACCGACATCCGCCGCTTCTTCGACCGCTCGCTCGCGCTCGCCGCCAAGGCCGGCATCGCGCGCGAGCGCATCATCCTCGATCCCGGCATCGGCTTCGCCAAGACGTCGCGGCAGAACCGCGACGCCCTGGCGCGGCTGGGCGAGCTCAAGGATTACGGCCTGCCCATCATGGTCGGCGTGTCGCGCAAGTCGTTCCTCGGCTCGCTGTCGGCCGGCAATCCCGAGGCCTCGCTGATCGGTACGGTGGCGGCGAACCTCGCCGCGGCGGCGCAGGGCGCGAGGATTTTTCGCGTGCACGATGTGGCGGAACACGTGGCAGCGCTGAAGGTGTTTCACGAGATCCGCGCATAGGGTGGGTTGAGGCGCGCTGCACGGCCTCACGTTTCCATCGCAGCGGTACGCGCCGAAACCCACCATGCAGAGTTCGCGGCCGGTGGGTTTCGGCGCGGCAGGCCGTGCAACATTCGTCGGCGGCATGCGGCGCCTCAACCCACCCTACGGATGCGTAC
>DATFWC010000709.1:0-2351 GCA_035259885.1 Xanthobacteraceae bacterium | reverse complement strand
AAGCGTGCTGGCTGCTGAGCCGCCGGCGGCCGCCGCGCCGCCAGTCTCGCCGGCCGAAGCGGCGGAGTTGTTCTCCGATCTTGCGCAGTGTCCCGCCCTGGTGCTGGCAGTGTCCGGCGGGCCGGACTCCACCGCGCTGTTGGTGCTGGCCGCACGCTGGCGCGCACGGTTGCGGCGCGGCCCAAAGCTCCTTGCCGTGACGGTCGATCACCGCCTGCGGCCGGGCTCCGCCGCCGAGGCCAAAGCGGTCGGCCGCCTGGCCGGCACGCTCAAGGTCGCGCACCGGATCGTGCGGTGGTCGGGGGCGAAGCCGGCCACCGGCCTGCAGGCGGCGGCGCGCGCGGCGCGCTATGCGCTGCTCGCCGCGGCGGCGCGCCGGGCCGGTGCCCGGCACATCCTGACCGCCCATACGTGCGACGATCAGGCGGAAACCGTGCTGTTTCGCCTGGCCCGGGGCAGCGGGCTCACCGGCCTCGCCGGCATGGCGCGAATCGCACCGCTGCCGGTCGGTGGGGGCCGTTCCGGCCCGGCCCAGCGCGACATCATGCTCGTCCGGCCCCTTCTCGGCCTATCCAAGGCCCGTCTCATCGCCACGCTGCGGGCGGCAAGAATCCCCTTCACGGAGGATCCGTCGAATACCGATCCGCGCTTCACCCGCGCCCGGCTGCGCCAGGTGATGCCGCTCCTGGCGGCGGAAGGGCTTGATGCCGGAAAACTTTCCCTGCTGGCGCGGCGCGCAGCACGGGCCGAGGCGGCGGTCGAGGCCGCGGTGGCTGGGGCGCTGCCGCGCGTCTCCCTCACACAATGGTCCAATTCCGGGCCCATCATGCTCGATTACGGCCGGCTTTCGGACTTGCCGGCCGAAGTGGCGTTGCGGCTCCTGGGGCGGGCGATCGCCCGGGTCGGCGACGAGGGACATCTCGAACTGGGCAAGCTCGAGGTGCTGTTCGATGCGCTCAGAGGCCGGAATCAGGGCCACGAGCGCTTTCGGCGTACGCTGGCGGGTGCGGTGGTGACCCTCAAGGGCGGCCAGGTGGCCGTCGAAAGGGCTCCGGCCCGGCGGCAGCGGCCCTGACCGGCCGGCCTGTGGGAAACAAGTGTTGTATTAATGGAATCGGGCCATTCTCTTGGCAGGGTGACCCCCGAGACCTACATTGGGAGCAGGGTAGGGGCTGCCGCCAGTCGCGGGCCCCAACGGACCGCCGGAACCCCGGTGCGTCGCAAAGGACGCTGAATGAACGCCAATCTGCGCAACTTCGCCCTTTGGGTGATTATCGTCCTCTTTCTGCTCGCGCTGTTTACCCTGTTCCAGAATCCGAGCCAGCGGACCAGCGGCTCGGTGGATATCCCGTTCTCGCAGTTCCTGAGCGAGGTGGACGCCGGGAAGGTGCGGGACGTGACCATCCAGGGCCCGGAGATCACCGGGCATTACAACAACGTGTCCGAGGGCCGCAGCTTCTCCACCTATGCGCCCAACGATCCGAGCCTGGTGCAGAAGCTCTATGCCAAGGGTGTCGCCATCACGGCGCGGCCGCAGCAGGAGAACGTGCCGTGGTTCGTCTCGCTGCTGGTGTCGTGGCTGCCTTTCATCGCCCTCATCGGCGTGTGGATCTTCCTGTCGCGGCAGATGCAGGGCGCCGGCGGCAAGGCGCTCGGCTTCGGCAAGTCGCGGGCCAAGCTGCTGACCGAGGCGCATGGCCGCGTCACCTTCGAGGACGTGGCCGGCGTCGACGAGGCCAAGCAGGACCTGCAGGAGATTGTCGAGTTTCTGCGCGATCCCGGAAAATTCCAGAAGCTCGGCGGCCGCATCCCGCGCGGCGTGTTGCTGGTCGGCCCGCCCGGCACCGGCAAGACGCTGCTGGCGCGCGCCATCGCTGGCGAGGCCAATGTGCCGTTCTTCACCATTTCGGGCTCCGACTTCGTCGAGATGTTCGTCGGCGTCGGCGCCAGCCGCGTGCGCGACATGTTCGAGCAGGCCAAGAAGAACGCGCCGTGCATCATCTTCATCGACGAGATCGACGCGGTCGGCCGTCACCGCGGCGCCGGCCTCGGCGGCGGCAATGACGAGCGCGAGCAGACCCTCAACCAGCTGCTGGTGGAGATGGACGGGTTCGAGGCCAACGAAGGCATCATCCTGATCGCCGCCACCAACCGTCCCGACGTGCTCGATCCGGCGCTGCTGCGCCCCGGCCGCTTCGACCGCCAGGTCGTCGTGCCGAACCCGGACGTGGTCGGCCGCGAGCAGATTCTCAAGGTGCACGTGCGCAAGGTCCCGCTGGCGCCCGACGTCAACCTGAAGACCGTCGCGCGCGGCACGCCGGGTTTTTCCGGCGCCGACCTGATGAATCTCG
>DATFWC010000708.1:0-2874 GCA_035259885.1 Xanthobacteraceae bacterium | reverse complement strand
CGGTCAAGGCGGAGGTGAAACGGATGCTGGGCGAGTTGATTGGCCTGCCTTCGTAGCCCGGATTTCGCTTCGCTTCATCCGGGCTACGGGCCGAGTCATCTCCTGGCGCGGAAAAAATCCTTGAGCAGCCCCGCCGCATCGCCTTCGGCGATGCCGCCATACACCTCGGGCCGGTGATGGCAGGTCGGCGAGGCGAAGAACCGCACGCCGTTCTCCACGGCGCCGCCCTTGGGATCGGCGGCGGCGTAATAGAGCCGGCGGATGCGAGCAAAAGACATGGCGGCGGCGCACATGGCGCAGGGCTCGAGCGTGACGTAGAGGTCGCAGTCGGTGAGGCGCTCCGAGCCGAGCGCGGCGGCGGCGGCGCGGATCGCCAGGAGCTCGGCGTGCGCGGTCGGATCGCGATCCGCCAGGGTGCGGTTGAAGGTCCGTACGATCACCGCATTGTTGCGCACGATCACGCAGCCGACGGGCACCTCGCCGGCCTCGGCGGCGGCGTGCGCCTCCAGGAGCGCCTCATCCATGAATGACGTCACGGCTCGTTTGGCTCCGAAGTCTTTGCTATGGAGCAGCAGATATCCACGAGTTTTGCCATGGCGGGCAAGAGCCAATCCGGGGAGGGCCGAGCGGGTGAGCGCATCGCCAAGGTGATCGCGCGCGCCGGGCTGGCGTCGCGGCGCGAGGCGGAAGCCTGGATCGCGGCCGGCCGGGTGGCGGTCAACGGCGCCGTGATCGCGTCGCCCGCCGTCAACGTCGGCCCGAGGGATCGCGTCACGGTCGACGGCGCCGCGCTGCCGACGCGCGAGCGCACGCGGCTGTTCCTCTATCACAAGCCGCGTGGCCTGGTGACGACGCATCAGGATCCGCAGGGCCGGCCCACCATCTTCGCTGCCTTGCCAAGGCACCTGCCGCGCCTGATCAGCGTCGGCCGCCTCGACCTCAACACCGAGGGCCTGCTGCTGCTCACCAATGACGGCGGGCTGGCACGGGCGCTCGAATTGCCGGCGACCGCATGGCTGCGCCGCTACCGCGTGCGCGCGCGTGGCCGCGTGACGCAGGCGCAGCTCGACGCCCTGCGCCACGGCGTGACCGTCGACGGCGTCCGCTACGGCGCGATCGAGACGAGCCTCGACCGCCAGCAGGGCGCCAACGTGTGGCTCACCTTCGCCATTCGCGAGGGCAAGAACCGCGAGGTGCGCAATGTGCTCGGCCATCTCGGCCTGCAAGTGGCGCGCCTCATCCGCGTATCGTTCGGGCCGTTCCAACTCGGCGAGCTGCCGGCCGGTGCCGTCGAGGAGGTGAAGACGCGCCACCTGCGCGAGCAGCTCGGCGAGCGCCTGGCCACGATCGCCGGGGTCGATTTTTCCGCGCCTGTGACAAGCGTGCCACTTGCTCCACCAGCGCCGCAGGAAAACAAAAAAGTCACTCGGTCGTCATCCCGGCCGAGCGCGAAGCGCGAGAGCCGGGATCCAAGTACCCCTGCGGGGCCATTGTCCAAGACTGGGGTACATGGATCCCGGCTCGGCCCGCTGACGCGGACCGCCCTGGCTCCCGCGCCGAAGGCGCGAGAGCGGGATGACAGAGAGGGAAGGGGCACGCAAAAACCCCGCCGCCTGCATCGCCGCTACCACGGCAAGCGGGAGCGCTGATGCGCATCGTCGGCGGACGGCTGCGCGGCCGCGCGCTCACGGCTCCGACGTCGCAAGCGATCCGGCCGACCGCCGACCGCCTGCGTGAGGCGCTGTTCAATATCCTGACGCATGCGTATGGCGATCCGATCGCCGGCGCGCGTGTGCTCGACCTGTTCGCCGGCACCGGCGCGTTGGGGCTCGAGGCGCTGTCGCGCGGCGCCACCTTCGCGCTGTTCGTCGACGACGGCGGCGAAGCGCGCGCGCTCATCCGCGCCAATGTCGAGGCGCTGGGCCTGGGCGGCGTGACCAAAATTTTTCGCCGCGACGCCACCAAGCTCGGACCGGCGCATCCGGTGGAGCCGTTTTCGCTCGTGTTCCTCGATCCGCCTTATGGCCTGGGACTCGCCGAACGCGCGCTCGTCTCCGCGCGCGAGGGTGCCTGGCTGGCGCCGGAGGCGGTCGCCGTCGTCGAAGAGGCGGCCGATGCGGCCTTCACTACGCCGGAGGGATTCCAGGAGATGGAACGCAGGACCTATGGCGACACGCAGTTCCTATTTTTACGGAAGATCGGGTCCGCGCCGTAGGGTGGGCAAAGGCGCGTCACGTCGCGCCATCAACGCAAGTGGCCGCGGAAACGCGCCGTGCCCACGCGTGCGGCTCCGCGAGCAACGGTGGGCACGGCGCGCTCAAACCGCGTCATCCGTTGGCAGTGCGGTGTATCGCGCCTTTGCCCACCCTGCGGCGCAAAAACATCAATCCATGCTGATGCCGGCGGCCTTGATCACCTTGCCCCAGCGGTCGATCTCCTCGGGGAGATATTTTGCGAGATATTCCGGACTGCGGCGCTCGGCCGGCACGATCTCCAGGCCGAGCTCCTCCAGGCGCTTGCGCTGGCCCGGATTGTCCAGCATGTCGCTCACCATCTTGTTGAGCTTGCGCACGATGGGCTCGGGTGTTCCCTTGGGAAAGAAGAACGCGTTCCACACACTGGCTTCGACGCCCGGCAGGCCTTGCTCGGCGGCGGTCGGCAGGTCGGCGATGATCGGCACGCGCCGCGGCGCCATCACGGCGATGCCCTTCACGGTCTTTTCCTTGGCCTGCTGCGCGCCGGTCTGGATCGTGTCGCACATGTAGTCGATGCGCCCGCCGATCAGGTCCTGCATCACCGGGCCGGCGCCGCGATACGGCACATGGGTGACGTCGACGCCCATCGCCATGTTGAGCAGCACGCATGGCAGGTGCG
>DATFWC010000707.1:0-6729 GCA_035259885.1 Xanthobacteraceae bacterium | reverse complement strand
GCAATCAACGCGTCGGTCAGCACCAGGCGTGCTTCGCCGATGCGGTCGATCGCAAGCAGAACCTCGGCCGGCTCGTCCGCCTTGGTGTCGTCGCGGTGCAGCCGCAAGCCGTCGCCCTCGACCGCAATCAACGTGCCGCGGAAGCGCTTGCGCCCGTGTTCGGCGACCGCCATTTCGATCTTCGCGACGTGGCCGAGATGGCGCTCGAAATCACTTCGCCGCACCAGCGGCCGATCGATGCCGGGCGAGGAAATTTCCAGCCGATACGCCCGGTCCATCGGATCGGCCACGTCGAGCACCGGCGAGAGCGCGCGCGAGGCGGCCTCGCAATCCTCGATCGTCATCGTGCCGTCCGGCCGCTCGGCCATGATCTGCACCGTGCAGCCGGCCATGCCCGAAACCCGCACGCGCACCAGCCGGTAGCCGAGACTTTCCAGCACCGGCTCCGCGATGGCGGCGATGCGCGCACCCACGCCCTGCTCGGTGATGAGTCGCTGCTCGGTCCTTGCGACGGTGTCGACCGTGTCATCCATGCGCGGTACTGGCGCCCGGTAATAAAAAAGAGCGGGTCCCGGGCGGGGCCCACTCTCAATAATCGTTCGGATACCATCCGACCGTTATGAGATGTCCATAGCGGACACCTCGGAATATAGCGACTTTCCCACCCGGCGCAAGGGATCCCGGACGATTCTCCCGCCCTTTCCGGGGCATCGGCGCCCGCCGGGCGAGCGGCCGCTGAGCATGATCATGGATAATGAATCCTTAACGCCTTTGCCGCTAGCCTCGCGGCAACACGTGTCTATGTCTGCGCTCGTCTCATGTCAGCCGCCGAAACCCTGCTCGTTCCCGAACTGACGCATGCGCTCGAGACGATGTCGGCCGACCGCCAGGTTGAGGCCGCGCGACGCATCGCGGAACTGTTTCTCGCCGGCGCCAGCCAGTTCAATGACGAGCATGTCGACCTCTTCGATCGCACCCTCGCTCCCCTGATCGACGGCCTGCCCACCGCGGCGCTCGCCTCCCTGACACAGCGGCTCGCCCCGTTGCGCAATGCGCCGCGCGACGTCATGCGGCGGCTCGCCGGTGATCCGGCGATCGCGGTGGCAGGGCCCGTGCTGACGCGCTGCGGCCTTCTCGACGAGGCGGACCTGGTCGCGATCGCGCGCGCCAGCAGCCAGGCGCACCTGTTCGCGATCTCCGGCCGCCCCGGGCTCGCTCCCGCCGTCACCGACGTGCTGGTCGACTGCGGCGACCGCGACGTGGTGCGCAACCTCGCCATGAATGGCGGCGCCGAACTGTCGCGTAGCGGACTGGCCATGCTGCTGGCGCGCGCCGTCAGCGACGGCGTGCTGGCGGAGAAACTGGCGCGACGCGCGGACGTGCCGCCGCAGGGCCTGTGCAGCCTGGCGCGCGCGGCGAGCGAGGCGGTGCGGGAGCGCCTGCTCGCGGCGGCGCCGGACGCGCTCAGGGTGGAGCTTGCGGCGATCGAAGCGGCGCCAGACGCGGCCGAGGCGGCGGCGCAGGTCGAGGCCTGGCGCGCGGCGCGCGCGCTGCGATGGGCCGGCAAGCTCGACGAGGCGCAGGTGCTGACCTTTGCGCACCGCGGCCGCTCCAAGGAGACGATCGCCGCCCTGGCGCTGATCTGCGATCTCTCGATCGATGTCGTCCAGCGGCTGGCGAACGACGATCAGCCCGATGCCTTGCTGGTGTTGTGCCAGGCGGCCGGCTTCAGTCCGCTGGCCGCCCGCTGCATCGTCGTGGCCGCCAACAGGTGGCGCGCGGCGCCGAGCACCGACGCGACGCTGGCGCAGTTCGATGGCCTGTCATCAGCCACAGCGCAGGGGATGGTGCAATTCTGGCGCGAGTATCAGCGCGCGGCGTAGTCGCCGCCCTACACCCGGCGGAACGTCAAGTAACACGGTGTGCGGCCCTCGCGCAGCGCCTTGGCCTCGTAGCGCGTGCGGGAGAAATCCGGCCACGGCCGGCGCCAGTCGTCGGCGCACTCGGCTGTCCAGATGAAGGCCGGCGAGCGGATCAGGCGCTCCAGCGCCCAGGCGGCATAGTCGGGCCAGTCGGTGGCGAAACGGAATTCGGCCCCGGGCTTCAGCACGCGGCCGATCACCTCCACGCTCGCCTCCTGGATGAAGCGCCGCTTCCAATGGCGCCGCTTCGGCCACGGGTCGGGATAGATGAGATCGATGCGGGCGAGCGACGCCGGCGGCAGCCACGCCAGCAGCCCGGTCGCGTCGCCATGGTGCAGGCGGATGTTGTCGAGCCGCAGCGCGTCGATCGATGCCAGAATTTTCGCCATGCCGTTGACGAACGGCTCGCAGCCGATGAAGCCGGCGCGCGGATTCGCCTGGGCGCGGGCCAGAAGATGCTCGCCGCCGCCGAAGCCGATTTCCATGTCGATGCGGTCGGCACCGCCGGGAAACAGCGCGCCGAGATTTTTCGGCGCCGGCGCCGTCACGTCGACGGCAAGGCGGGGCAGCAGCGATGCCAGCAGCGCGGCCTGGCGCGGCCGCAGGGCATGGCCCTTGCGCCGTCCAAAGAATGCGCCGGCCGGACGGACGTCCGGCGGCTCGTTGCCCTCGTTTTCGATCGCGGCCATGCCGTAGTTTCGGCGCGGCCGCCGCAGAACTCAATCAGCCCACGGCGCTGCGCAGGGTCTTGGCGAGGTCGGTGCGCTCCCACGAGAAGCCGCCGTCCTTCTCCGGCGCGCGGCCGAAATGGCCATACGCAGCGGTGCGCTGGTAGATCGGCCGGTTGAGCTCCAGCGCGCGCCGGATATTGGTCGGGCGCAGCGGGAAGATTTCCGGCAGCACCTTTTCCAGCTTCTGCTCGTCGACATTTCCGGTGCCGTGGGTGTCGACCAGCAGCGACATGGGATCGGCGACGCCGATCGCGTAGGCGATCTGAATGGTGCACTTGTCGGCGAGACCGGCGGCAACCACGTTCTTGGCCAGATAGCGCGCGGCGTAGGCTGCCGAGCGATCGACCTTGGTCGGATCCTTGCCGGAGAAGGCGCCGCCGCCATGCGGCGCATAGCCGCCATAGGTGTCGACGATGATTTTCCGGCCGGTCAGGCCGCAATCGCCGTCCGGTCCGCCGACGACGAAATTGCCGGTCGGGTTGACGAGGAAGTCGGAGGGCCGCTTCGGCATCCAGCCTTCCGGCAGCGCCGACGCGACGGCATCGCCGATCATCTCCTTGACCATGTTCGGCGTGTATTTCTTGCCGTTGCGCGTCTCCGGATTATGCTGCGTCGACACGACGACCTTGGTGCAGCCGACCGGCTTGCCGTCGACGTAGCGCACGGTGACCTGGCTCTTGGCATCGGGCTGCAGATCGAACAGCTGGCCCGAGCGCCGCTTCTCAGACAGCACCTTGAGAATCTTGTGGGCGAAATAGATGGGCGCCGGCATGTACGAGCCGCGCTCATAGACTTCGCTCTCGGTGCAGGCGAAGCCGAACATCATGCCCTGGTCGCCGGCACCCTCCTGCTCGCCGTCCTTCTTCTTCTTGGCATCGACCCCCATGGCGATGTCGGGCGACTGGCCATGCAGCAGCACCTCGATGTCGGCGCCGTAGTAGGAGAAGCCTTCCTGCTGGTAGCCGATGCTCTTGACCGCGTCGCGGGCGATCTGCGTGATCAGCTCGCGGTTGGCGACCGCATGATTGCCGTGCTTGTGAAACAGCGGCGCCTGCCCGCGGCCCTCGCCGGCGATGACGATCTTGTTGGTCGTGCACAGCGTCTCGCAGCCGAGCCGCGTGTTCACCTGGCTGTCGTCGGCGATGCCGAGCTTGAGGTCGTTTTTCAGGAAGGCGTCGAGAATGGCGTCGGAGATCTGATCGCAGACCTTGTCCGGGTGACCTTCCGAAACCGACTCGCTGGTGAACAGGAAATTCGTATGGGCCACCGGATGAAACTCCTCGTGCGGGGACAGACCTGACGGACGCGCGTGCTCCGCTCGTTCTCGCAGCGTCCCGGATCGGGGTCAAGATGTGGGCAGATGTGGGCAGGCGGTGCCAGCGATCGGGCGCGTGGCGGGGCTCCGGTCAACACCCGCGTGGGCGGCTCACCTGCTTGATATCAAGTCACTTCTCGTCGCCGCCGACGATCGCCTCGACCAGGTCGACGATGCGCCGGCGCACCTTGGCGTCCTCGATCCGCATGAACGCCCTGGTCAGCGCAAGCCCTTCCGAGGAGGCGAGGAAGTCGGACACGAAGGCCGGGGAAGGCGCCTCGCCGCCGGTCGCGGAATTGCCAGCCGCCGCCGGCGCGCCCTCGAAGAAGAACGAGACCGGAACCTGGAGGATGTGCGAGATCTGCTGGAGCCGGCTGGCCCCGATCCGGTTGGTGCCCTTTTCGTACTTCTGCACCTGCTGAAACGTCAGGTCGAGTGCGTCGCCCAGCTTCTCCTGGCTCATGCCGAGCATCATCCGACGCAGACGCACGCGGCTGCCCACATGCTTGTCGATCGGATTGGGCGCCTTCTTCACCATCACCATCTCCTGCACAACTTCGATCCTTCCTCGCGGCGCCCTTGTGCGAAGCGCAACGTCCACGCTGGCGGCTTCGCGCGCAATGCGTATTCCGCCCGAGTTCGCGCATTGACGTTAGCGTCCGAATAGCTTGGCGTGGGAAATCCCCATTGCCATCCGTTTTAACCTAACTCTCTCGGACCAGTATCGCCGCTAAATCATACCAGCCCTGTCGACGCGAACAGTTTTTTGGCACAGGTTCGCAAATGCGCTCTGGTATTCCACGGCAGGCAGCGGCCGCAGAGTGCCACGAATCTGGGTCAACGCGCTCTGGTAGTCCAGCGTAAACGGCGGCGTATCACCAGAATGGCGGCGCCGGCGAGCATCAAGGCCGCGACACTGTCGCCGAGACGAACGAACCACGTGGGCTCGACCGGTCGCGGCAACCCTGCGTCGAGCACGCCCTCCTGGCCGAGCGGTAGTTGCCTGATGATGCGGCCGAGTGGATCGATCACGGCGGAAATTCCGGTGTTGGCCGCCCGCACCAGAGGCAAGCCCTCCTCGATGGCGCGCACGCGCGCCTGCTGCAGATGCTGGTACGGGCCCGTGCTGTTGCCGAACCAGCCGTCATTGGTGAGATTGATCATCCATCCGGCACGCTCGCCACTGCGCGAAGCGACCTCGCCGGGAAAGATGACCTCGTAGCAGATCAGCGGCAGTGCCGGCGGCGCACGCGGCACGGCGAGCAGGCGGCGGCGGTCGCCGGCGATGAACCCGCCCTGCACCTTGGTGAGTTGCATCAGCCCAAAACTCTCGAGCAACTCCTGGAACGGCAGATATTCGCCGAACGGCACCAGGTGATTCTTGTCGTAGACGCCGAGGGTCGAGCCGTCGTGGTCGATCACGTAGATGGAGTTGTAGACGTGGGCGATGCGCGCACCGGGCGTGGTTTCCTCCGGGCGCACGCCGCCGGTGATCAGCGTGGTTCCGGGCGGCAGCAGCGCCGCGATCTGGGCCAGCGCGTCAGCCTCGCGCGCGATGAAGAAGGGAAAGGCCGATTCCGGCCAGATCAGGTGCGTCACGTCGCGCACGCCCATGGCGTCCGGGCCGGTGGCACGGTCGGACAGCGCAAGGTAGCGCTGCATCACCTGCTGCTTGGCCCCATAGTTGAACTTCTCGTCCTGCTGCAGGTTGGGCTGCATGAGGCGCAGGCGAACGCCCTCGACCAATTCGGTGGGCGATTGGGCCAGGCGGATGGCGCCATAAGTCGCAAGCGCCGCCAGCACGAGCACCGCGGCGAGCGGCCAGGCCCACGGGCGCCGCGTCTCGCTGCGCTCGTCCACCAGCACGGCCGGGCTCGCGAACACGGCGACCGCCACGAAGGTCAGGCCCCACAGCCCGACCAGCGCGGCGCCCTGCGCCAGCGCCAGCGGGCCGGTGAGCGCATAGCCATAGGCGTTCCACGGAAAGCCCGAGAGCGCATGGCCGCGCAGCCATTCCGCCGCGGTCAAAGCCAGCGCCAGCGCCAGCACGCGGATGGGACCGCGCGTCCACATCAGCCGCGCCAGTGCAAAACCCAGGGCGGTGAACAGGGCGAGCCCGGCCGGTAGACCGGCGACCGCGACCGGCAGCAGCCAGCCGAAGGTTTCCGCGTCGACCAGGAAGGCGTAGCCGACCCAGTAGAGCCCGGCGAGAAAATAGCCGAAGCCGAACCACCAGCCGGCGCCGGCCGCGGTCAGCACGCCGGACAGGCGGCCGGCGGCCGATCCGTCGATCAGCCAGACGACCACCGGAAAGGTCAGGAACATCACCGGCCAGAGATTGAACGGCGCCAGCGCCAGCACCGAGACGGCGCCGGCCAGGAACGCTATCGCCGCGCGCTGCCATCCCCAGGCCAGCACCGTCCAGTGGGCGAAGCGGATGAGCGGCGCCGCGATCGCCGCATTCCACCCCTTGCTCCTGCCGGCCTCGGCGGGCAGCGCCGGGGAGCGAGAATGATCGATGCTAATGCGCGCCTCCGGGCGAGTTGACGTCGCCGACATTTGCCTCAGGCTTCGCCGCCGAAGTCTCACCGACGGCCGGAGCAGGCGCTGCCGCCTCGGCGCGTACGGAGCGCCGCTTGCCGTCGGCAGGCGGCGCGCTCTTGCGGCGATAGATGCGCAGCCGCTTCAAGCGCCGCGGATCCGCATCGAACACCTCGATCTCGAAGTTGCCCGGCCCGGCCACGAGCTCGCCGCGCACCGG
>DATFWC010000706.1:0-14002 GCA_035259885.1 Xanthobacteraceae bacterium | reverse complement strand
AATTTCCACTCGCTGTGACTCGTGACGCTTGCGCCGTAGGGTGGGCAAAGGCGCGGGAACGCTGCGTTCTCAACGCATGTTGCAGGTCGATCGCGCCGTGCCCACGCGGTCTTTTTTTTCGCGACCGCACGCGTGGGCATGGCGCGCCCTGAAGCGCCGGTGCAATTGAAAGGCTGCGCATCGCGCGCCTTTGCCCACCCTACGGCGCAAGATAGAGATGCACGGCGCCCTAAGGAAACAGCGCCGCCTGGTGGAGGCCCATCGTCTCGGGAAAGCCCAACATGACGTTCATGTTCTGCACCGCCTGGCCCGACGCGCCCTTGGTGAGGTTGTCGAGCGTCGACACGATGATGGCGCGGCCGTCGACGCGGTCGGCCGCGACGCCGATCATGGTCATGTTCGATCCGCGCACGTGCCGCGTCTGCGGCACCTCGCCGAGCGGCAGCACGTGCACGAACGGCTCCTTGGCGTAAGTCTTGCCGAGGATCGCGTGCAGCTCCGCGGCGCCCCGGCTGCGCCGCCCGCGCACATAGATGGTCGCAAGGATGCCGCGGTTCATCGGCACGAGATGCGGCGTGAAGCTCACCGTCACCGGGCGGCCGGCCGCTTTGGAGAATTCCTGGTCGAGCTCGGCCATGTGGCGATGCCCGCCGACGCCGTAGGCGTGAAAGCCCTCGGACACTTCCGCGAACACCATCTCGTCCTTCGCGGTCCGCCCGGCGCCGGTCATCCCCGACTTGGCGTCGATCACGATCTCGTCGGGATCGATCGCCTTGTTCTTGAGCAGGGGCAGGAGCGGCAGCAGCGAGCAGGTGGTGTAGCAGCCCGGATTGGCGACCAGGTGTGCGTGCTTGATGTCGCGGCGATAGACCTCGACCAGGCCGTAGACCGCCTTGTCCTGCAACTCGGGCGCATGGTGCTCGTGCCCGTACCACTGTGCATAGGCCGCCGCGTCGCTCAGGCGGAAGTCGGCCGAAATATCGACCACCCGCATGGTCGGGACTTCGGCGAAGATGTGCTTGATGACTTTCTGCGTGGTGGCGTGCGGAAGCGCGCAGAACACGAGATTGAGGCCGGAGCCGCGCCAGTCGACGGCGTCGAGAGCAATGAGCCTGGGCAGGTCATAGGGCGCGAACTGCGGAAACACCTCGCGCATCTCGCGGTTGGCCTTGCGGTCGGCGGTGAGCACGGCGATCTCGGCGCGCGGGTGGCCGAGCAGCAGCCGTACCAGTTCGGCGCCGGTATAGCCTGACGCGCCCAACACTCCGAGCTTGACCTTGGTGACCATGCGGGATGCGCGCTCGTCTCGAATGCGCGCGCCGTTTACCGGCGGCTCAACGGCGCGTCAAGCATGTGCGACACGTTGCAATTCGCGCGCAGCGAACTCGGCACGCTCCCTCTCCCCTGCGGGGAGAGGGTTGGGGTGGGCAAGTGACTCTCGATAGGCTTGTCCCCCCTCACCCGACTTGCTTCGCTTCGCTCGCAAGTCGACCTCTCCCCGCCCGGAGAGGTCGAGCAAGCGGCGCGCCCTCGCAGATCAGCGCCCGCCATCACTCCAGCGGCGGCAGCGTGCGCACCCAGGCGACGAGCGCGTCGAGATCCGGCTGGGTGAGCTTGCTGAAGTAGACGTGGCGCGCCATCGGCGGCTTGAAGGTGCGGCCGTCGCGTCCGATCCCCTGCGTGAGCGCGCGCTTGATCTCGTCGTCGCTCCACTTGCCGATGCCGGCGGTCGGATGCGACGTGATGTTCGACGCGCGCGCCGTGCCCCAGGTGTCCTTGAATTCATATCCTCCCCTGCCCCACCAGTTCACGTAATCCTGCGTGCCGTCGGGTCGCCGGGAATGACACTCCATGCAGTGTGCGATGGTCGCCAGGTAGAAGCCGCGCTTGACCGGGTCGCCCAGCGCCGCCTCGTCGATCGGTTTTTCGCCATTGGGAATCGGCTCGGCATGCGCCGCCGCCTTGTACACCGGCGCCTGCACGGCGTTGCGCACCGGCGCGGCGGCACGCACATAGGCGACGATGGCGTCGAGATCGTGGGCAGTCAGGATGCGATAGAAGGCGAACGGCATCTGCGGCGCCAGCGGCACGCCGTTGGGTCGCACGCCGTCGGTGAGCGCGCGCTTGAGGTCGGCCTCTGTCCAGCCGCCGATGCCGGTGTCACCGTCGGGCGTGATGTTGGAACCCTTCACGGTGTATTTCGGCGTGTCCCAGGTCTGCGATCCGCCGGAGAACCGCTTCTCCATAACGAACACGCCACCCGCGCCGCGCGGCGTATGGCAGCCGTCGCAAGCCATCACGGCGTTGACCAGATAGCCGCCGCGCTCGACCAGGGTTTCGGCCGCCGCGCCACAGATCATCGCGCCAAGCGCTACCGCACACAGCCAGATCCTCATCATCATGAAAGCCCCCGTTGAAATGCCTGCACCGCAGGCCGGCGCAGCCCCACGCGGCGCCGACCCAGCCGCCTGACCGGCCGGTCAGAGCACGGCGTTCCAGCCGACCGACACCAGCCGATAGCCCGTGCCGTCCTTTTCCACATAGCCGACCGACGGGAACGGGAAGTGGAAGCCGGCAATGAGCGCCTTCTCGGCCGCCGCCATGTCGTAGAACTTCCGCCGCGTCGCCACCGCCTTCTCGGGCTCGATGTCGAACGCCACGTGCCAGTCGGGATTGCGCAGGAAGAATTGCGGGATGTTGGTGACGTCCGACTGCACCAGCATGCGTGCCGAACCCGAAGCCACCGCGAAGGCGGTATGGCCCGGCGTGTGGCCCGCCGCTTCCAGCGCCGTGATGCCGGGCGCCACCTCTTTGCCCCACTCGTAGCGCGTCACCTTTGCGGCGATGTCGGAGAGAACTTTTCGCGTATTGGCAAAGTAGCCCTTCATCATGTCGTTGGCGGCCTTGCCCATGTTGTCGTCGCTCATCCAGAACGCCCAGTCGGGCGCCGGCGCCTTGATCTCGGCATTGGGGAAGGCGAGCCCGCCGTCGGCGGTACGGATGCCGTTGATGTGGTCAGGGTGCAGGTGCGACAGCACGACAATGTCGATCGCCTTGGCGTCGATCCCGGCCGCCGCCAGGTTGGCTTGGAACAGGCCCATGGTCGGGCCGGCGCCGGGCGGAAAGCCGGTGTCAATGAGGACGAGCTTGGAGCCGGTGTTGATCACCACCGGGTTGAACGTGATGGTCACCTGGCCCTTCGGCATATAGGCGGCCTCGGCCGCGGCCAGCGCCTGCTCTTTCGGGATGTTGCGCACAAAGCCATCCGGCATCGGGATGGTGCGGCCGCCGTCGGAAATCTGCGTCAGCTCATAGTCGCCGACCTTGTAGCGATAGTAGGCGGGCGCCTGCTTGCCGGCGGGCGGGGCGGCCGCGTGCGCCGGCCGTCCGCAAGCCAGCGGCGCGACGGCCGCCGCCGCCACGCCGGTCATGATGCTTCGTCGCGTGAGCTGCATGTCGTCCTCCCCGTGTTGCGTCATGGTGCGGTCGTCGTTCAAATGCGACGCACTCATGACCGCGATGATAGCGCATCGCGGCCCGCTGGCGGACAAAAAAAGAAGGCCACCGAGTACCTTTCGACGCGCAGCGAGGTGAGGCTGCAACATCGCATAAACCAATCATTAACCTTGGGCGACCTAGTTTTCCGACGGGCGCGGGGCGTGTCGGTTGGGTGGGCGTACCCATGTCCGTGTCCGCGCGCGCGAAAGTCGCCAAGGTCATCAGCCCGTATGGCCCGTTGACGCTCGCCGATCTGCCTTCTCCCAAGACGCAACGCTGGAGCATCCGCCGCAAGGCGGAGGTGATCGCGGCCGTGCGGGGCGGGTTGCTGTCGCTGGAAGAGGCCTGCAGCCGCTACGCACTGGGGGTCGAGGAGTACCTGTCCTGGGAATATTGCATCGACCGCTATGGACCGCCGGGGCTCCGCGCGACTCTCACTCAGTTCTACCTGGCCAATGGCAAGCGCAAAGTGGCCGGCCGTGCATGCGGCAGCGAGACGGCCGCGCCAGCGACGCGCGTATCCGCACCTGATCCGGAAAACGGGAAGCATGTCGCCATCGGCGGACTCGGAAGCGGACTCGGCAATGGCGGGACCAAGGGTCCTGGCACCGAACCTGCGGGCGGCGCTTCGACCAGCATGAACACAGACTGCGCCACCGGATTCAACGTTGGGTGGCGCGCGGCGGACACGGCCGTGCGCGCAGGCGCATCCGTGGGGGAGACCTGGGGCGATGTCCAAAGCTCTTCAACGACGGAACTTCCACTCCAATGGGACTGATACGGCTCCGCCGCCATTCTGGGCGGAGCGATGAGCAGCGGGGCGAGCGAGCGAGTGGAGAACACGCATGGCTTCCTGGCTCGATCCCGGAGAAGACATATTGCACCTGCTTCGGGGCACGGATGTTCCGCCTTCACCGCCACATTCCGAAACAATATTGAACCTTCTGTCGTTGATTTTGATCTGCGGAATGCTGTTTACGGTTCTGATCACAAGTGCAATGCACCTGTGGTACCGGCGCGCCGAAGCGCTGCGACTGAAACGACGCATCGGCGCGGTTGCACGGAAACGTGTGAGCATCGAGAACGAGGCCGAATGACAGGCCGGGGAGCGAGCGGTCGCCAGTCAGCGCGGACACCGGCGCAATGCCCAGCGTCCTGGGTTCGGCACAGTGGGCGCAAGCCGCGATGTTGCAGGTAGACGCCGCGCCCAGACCACCGGAAACCGGCCTGAAGCCCGCTCTCGACTAGATGACCGGGCTCCACGGAACCGGAATCTCGCGATAGCCGGTCGCCGTCTTCTCCACATAGGCCAAGCCAGGGAACGCGTAGTGGAAGCCCTGCACCAGCATGCGGTCTGCCGCCAGCATGTCGTAGACCTTGCGTCGCGTTTGCTCGGCCAGCGTTCCGTCCTGGTCGTAGAACGCATGCCAGTCGGGATGGCGCGCGAACAGCCAGGGCACGTGGGTGACATCGGCCTGGACGTAGACCTTGTCGCTGCCCGAAGCCACGATGTGCGACATGTGGCCCGGCGTGTGACCGGGCGTGGCCACCGCCGTGATGCCGGGCGCCACTTCCTTGCCAGCCTCGTAGGGCGTCACCTTGCGGCCGAGCGCGTCGAACACGCGGCGCAGGTTCTTGAACACCTCCTGCATGCGGCCGGCCGGCGCGCGGCTCATCTCGCCGTCGTCCATGAAATACTTCCACTCGCCCGCCGGGACGAGGATCTCGGCGTTGGGGAATGCCAGCTTGTTGTCGGGCGCCAGCAGGCCGTTGATGTGATCGCCGTGGAAGTGCGAGATCACCACGGTGTCGACGGCGTTGCGGTCAATGCCCGCCGCCTTGAGGTTGGCCTGGAACTGGCCTCCCGCGCCCTTGCTGCGCTCGAAATTCGCCTCGCTGGTCCCGGTGTCGATGACGACGAGCTTGGCGCCGGTGTTGACTACGACTGGATTGTACGGCGTCGTCATGAAGTCCTGTTCGAGGTAGGCGGCGGCCAGCGCCGCATTCACCTCGCTTCGGCTCTTGTTGGTGACGTGGTCGTCGGCGAACTTGAACCGGTTCACCCCGTCGGTCACCACCGTGACCTCGATACTGCCGACCTTGTAGCGATAATAGCCGGGCGCTTGCTTGCCGGCCGCCGGCGCCGCCGCCATGGCCGGCGACACAGCGCGCGGAGCGAAAACCGTACCCGCCGTGGCCACCGCCGCGCCGGCAACGATATGACGCCGCGAAATTCCGCGCATGATCTCCTCCCTTGCGCACGAGCACCAGTGTCCCGATTCCGAAGTTCGCAAGAATTTGCAGCACGCCCGGATGCGAACTTCGGAATCAAAGCGACACTGGCAAGGATGTAATTCTGGTGTGGCTTTGGATTTGAAGTTCCTTCACGGGCTTGCTGCAGACTCGTAGGAACTTCAAATCCGCCACACTGGTGGCTCTTCGCCAGAAGACCTTAGCACAAACGCGAAGCGGCAAAAACGTCAGACCGTGCTGTGGAGGCGGGCAGCGGGCAGACGCGCGGGCGCGTTGTCGTCGGCGTTCAGCCCGCGGGTGAAGGCGCGCAGATGGTCGATGAACAGCTGCACCACCGGGCTGAGCGTGCGGTTCTTCAGGGTCACGACCGCCACCGGCCAGGGCTGGGCGGGCAGATCGATCGGCAGCACCTTGAGCGAGAAGCGGCCGGCATTGACCTTCAGCACCGAGCCCGGGAACGTCGTGAGGAACGAGCCCATGGTCAGCAGGCTGGCGCGCAGGTGAACCGAAAAGGTGGTCAGGGCGGGCCGCGGCGGGGCCAGGCCGCGCATCCGGAACGCATCGGCGAGGACGGCGTCGTTCCAGCTGTGGGCCGGGGTGAGAATCCACGGCTCGTCGACCAGTTCGGCGAGGTCGATCTTCTGCCGGCGGGCCCACCGCGTCTGCATCCCGGCCGCGATCACCAGGTCGTCGTGGAAGATGGTCTCGACGTTGAGGTCGTCGCCCTCGCTGGCGAGCGGCCGGCCCAGACGGGCGAGCACGACGTCGAGATTGCGCGCCTGCAGCTCCGGCAGATCGAGCGTGGGCGTGATCATCTGGTTGATGTGCAGCGCCACGCGCGGATATTGCGCGGAAAACCGCTGGATGACCGGCGGCAGCAGCCCGGCGGCCAGCGACTCGGCGCAGCCGATGCGCACTTCCCCGGAGGTCGGATCGGCGAGAAATTCGATGTCGCGAATGCTCTGCTTGAGCTCGTCGAATACCACGGTACCGCGCTTGAGCAGCGCGCGGCCATACATGGTCGGTTCCACGCCCTGCGAATTGCGGTCCAGCAGCCGCACGCCCAGCGCGTGCTCCAGGTCGGCGATCACCTCCGACACAGCGGGCTGCGAGACGCCCAGCTGGGCCGCCGCCTTGGCCATGCTGCCGCGCTGAACAACGGTGAAAAATACGTGCAGATCCCGCAACCTGAGGCGGCGGCCGATCTGGCTTTCCCAGTCGATCTTTCGCGGCATGGACGTGATGCTCCAGCGGCTTGCCCCAAGAACTAGACCAACGCTATAGCATTCTCAATCAAAACGTGCACCAACTACGGCGTTTGGACAGCTTTTCCCGGGCGGAGTGAGGACGGCATGTACTTGCGGATGGCGTGTCTTGTGCTCTCGATTGCGGCCTTCGGCGTCGCCATTGCGCCCTCCGGGCGGGCGCAGACGTGGCCACAACAGCGGCCGATCAAGATCATCGTGCCGTTCGCGGCGGGCGGAAATACCGACGGAATCGCCCGCATCATCGCCCAGCCGCTCAGCGAGGCGTTCGGCGAGCCGGTGGTGGTGGAGAACCGCCCGGGCGCCGCCGGCGCGCTGGCCGCCGAGGCGGTCGCGCGGGCGCCGGCCGACGGCCATACGCTGCTCATGGCAACGCCGACGCAATTCTCCATCCTGCCCGCCACCGGCAAGGCCCCCTACGACCCAATCAAGGATTTCGCCCCGATCAGCATCATCGGCACCAACCCCTACGTGCTGGCCATTCACCCCAGCATTCCGGCGAAAACCGTCAAGGAATTCGTCGACTACGTGCGCAGCCAGCCCAATAAGATCAATTATTCGGCGCCGGTATTCGGCGGCTTGAGCCACCTCACCATGGTGCTGTTCCTCCAGCGCGCCGGACTGGAGATGATCCCGGTGGGCTACAAGGGCGGCTCGGCGCCGATGACCGACCTCATCGGCGGCCATGTCCCGGTCTATTTCGCCCTCCTGTCCGACGTGATGCCGCATGCCACCAGCGGCGCCGTCCGCCTGCTGGCGGTATCGAGCGAACATCGCGTGGCAGCGCTTCCAAACGTTCCCACGGTAAGCGAGTCCGGCTACCCGGGCTTCAAGGCGCTTACCTGGAACGGGCTGGTGGCGCCGGCCGGGACGCCCACCGACGTGGTCGATCGAATCGCCAAGGAAGTCGCGCGCGCCGCGCGCGACCCGAAGCTCGTCGAGCGGCTGGCCGGCTTCGGCGTCGATCCCCTCGGCAACCGCCCGGAGGAGTTTTCCGCCGTGATCGCAGCCGATCTGGCGTTGTGGGGCGAGGCGGTCAAGATCGCCGGAATCCAGGATAAATAGCGGCAAAACCTGGGACAAATCGCGGCGCACGCCCGCTGTCTGACTCTCGTTATAGGGTATTTCCTTGCTCCATCCAGGCGATGAGGGAATTCCGTTATAACGCAATCCATGCAATCCTTCAATTAAAGCGTGCACCGGCCCTGTCTCGCGAAGCGATCACCACAGCCGGCAGGCTTTTGGCACCTGCGCACGTTTGGACCTGGCGGGTGCCGCGAGGGGAACCAGAAGTGGCCAAAGGCCCAAACGTCAGCTCAGAGGGGTGACATGCCAAGACGCAGTCGTGATCCACGGGATCTGGAAGTTGCCAAGCGCGTGCGCGCTTTGCGGCTTCAGCGCGGAATTTCACAAACCGAGCTCGGCGGCGTCTTGGACGTCACCTTTCAGCAGGTGCAGAAATACGAAACCGGCACCAACCGCATCTCGGCGGGCCGGTTGCAACAGATTGCCGAGGTGCTCGACGTGCCGGTGACCTACTTCTATGCCGGCCTCGACGACAACGGCAATGGCAGGGAGCCGACTCCGCCGGTGATCGAAGGCGAGTTCGATCTCCTCCAATCCGCCCACGCGATCCGGCTGGTGCGCGCCTATTCCCGCATCACCGACCGCGCGGTTCGCCTGAAACTACTCAAGCTGGCCGAGTGCATCGCCAACGGCGAACGCGTGGCTGCCTGAGCTGGGTTGAGCGCAGCGGGATCCGTGACTTATCCCGTTGCCGATTGCGCCGGGTGTCGCTGACGCTCAACCCTACATCCACAATTTGCTGATCGCGTGCCACAGCCACGTCGCAATGTAGCCGCCGACGTCGCCGAGCTCGAGTAGCACGGCGGCCCACAGCAGCGCCGACGTGAAGTTGGCGATCTGGAACGACCAGTACGGCATGCCGAAAATGCCGGCCACGATCGGCACCGACGCGCGCAGCGGCCCGGAAAAGCGGGCGATGAAGATCGCCATCACGCCCCATCGCTTGATGAACGCCTCGCCGCGCGGCAGCAGGTCGGGATGGCGCGTGAACGGCCACACGCCGGCGATCGACGACTTGAACTTGGCGCCGATCCAATAGGACAACCAGTCGCCGAGCGCGGCGCCGACGGCGCCGGCGAGCCACACGGGCACGAAGGCGAGCTCCCCCTGCCCGATCAGCACGCCGATGCCGACCAGGGCGGCCCACGCCGGCAGGATCAGCGATACGAAAGCGAGCGACTCCCCGAACGCCAGCGCAAATACGATGGGCGCCGCCCAGGCTTCGTGGGCCCGCACGAACTCGACGATCTGGTGGCCATACTCTTCGATCGACATGGGCGATGCCGGTTTGGGGCGGCCGATTTAGCCCGACAAAAACCCGACGGCTAGCGCGGCAGATTGACCTCGGGCTTGGGGAACAGGTGCTTGAGCGTCACCAGGGCGGTGATCAGCAGCGGCACGGCGAGGAACGCGCCGATCGGGCCCCACAGCCAAGTCCAGAACGCGAGCGCGAGAAAGACATTCAACGGATTGAGCGTAAGCCGCCGGCCCATGATGGAGGGCGTGATGAAATGGCCCTCCAGCGTTGCCATGGCGACGAAGCAGGCCGGCGCCACGACGGCTTGCCCGAGCGTCGGGAACGTGACCACGCCGACCGCAAACAGCACCACGGTCATCACCAGCGGCCCCAGATAGGGAACATAGTTGAGCACGAAGGCGAGAACGGCCCAGACCGCGATGTTGGGCAGGCCGACGAAATACGCGATCAGCGCCGTGCCGACGCCGACGAGGAAATTGATGCCCGTGACCAGGGTGAGATAGCTGGTGAGGTTCTGCTCCACGTCATTGAGGATGCGCAGGATGCGCAGACGCGCGTCGCGCTCGGGGAAGAACTGGACCAGGTAGCGGCGCATGTCCTCGCGCCCCATGAGAAAGAAGAACAGGGTCCCGAAGAAGACGACGATCTGGCCTACCGCCGGGCTCAGCACCGTGAGGGCCGGCGCCACCAGGATCGACGCCAGGTCGATCTGCAGCCCGCCATCCTTGCCTGACGGCAGCAGCGCATTGCGGATGTCGCGCAAGGCCGCCAGCGGCCGGTCGAACACCTGCAGCTTTTCCCGGATCATGTTGCCGATGTCGGGCGCCTTGCCGATCCATTCGACCACCGGCGCCGACAGCAGCGTGATCACCAGGGAGACCAGTCCGACCAGCAGGATCATCAGCAGGGAGGCGGACAGCCACGACGGGACACGATAGCGCGACGCCAGCGACGACAGCGGGCCGAGCATCATTCCGATCACGAAGGCTGAGACCACCGGCAGCAGGATGGTGCGCGCCAGCTCGAGAACGGCGCAGAACACCACGAAGAAAATGCCGACGACCGCGAACTGCGCGACGTCCGCCCACGGGATTCCGGCCAGGGCGATGTCATCATCGTCCTCGGACGGGACCTCTTCCTGCGGCCGCCTGCGCGCGTCCACGCCAAACCTCCGGCACAAGCCCTACGGCCGCCTGATAATGCCACAGGGGCGAAATGGTTGCGGCAGGCCGGTCACCGCGCCTGGCGCTGCATCGCCAGGGCGCCGATGTGGCGCTGCACCACGGTGGCGGCGGCGATGGCCGTGATATCGGCATGGTCGTAGGCGGGCGCGACCTCGACCACGTCCATGCCGCGCCAGTCGAGGTCCGCGATGCCGCCGAGCACCGCAAACGCCTCGCGCGCGCTGAGCCCGCCCGACACCGGCGTGCCAGTGCCGGGCGCGAAGGCAGGATCGAGGCAGTCGATGTCGAAGCTCAGGTAGGCCGCGCCCTGCCCCGCGCGCTCGCGAATGCGCGCCACGATGCCGGCGATCCCCAGCGCATCGATCGAACCGGCATCGATGGTCTCGATGCCGTAATCGGCTGGCGCATGCGTGCGGATGCCGATCTGGATCGAGCGCGCCGGGTCGATCAGGCCGCGGCGCACCGCGCGGGTGATGAAGCTGCCGTGGCCCAGCCGCTGCTCGTCGTCATTCCACGTGTCCTGGTGGGCGTCGAACTGCACCAGCGCCAGCGGCCCGTGGCGCGCCGCATGCGCCTCGAGCAGCGGGAAGGTCACGAAGTGATCGCCGCCGAGCGAGACGAGGTGCGCGCCGGCGTCGAGGATGGCGGCGGCCTGGCTCTTGATGGCCGGGCGGATCTCGAGCGGGCGCGCATAGTCGAAGCCGCAGTCGCCATAGTCGATCACGCTCAGGTGCTCGAACGGATCCATGCCGAACGGATACTGCGGATCGCCGTCGAAGATCGCGGAGGCGCGGCGGATCGCCTGCGGCCCGAAACGGGCGCCCGGCCGGTTGGAGGTGGCGGCGTCGAACGGGATGCCCCACACCACCACGTCGACCCCGGCGAGGTCGCGCGAGTAGCGGCGGCGCATGAACGACAGCACGCCGCCATAGGTCGGCTCCTGGGCGCCGCCGCGCAGCGGCCCGAAGACCGCGTTGTCGGTATGCGGAAGTCGCGAGGATTCGGGCTTCATGTCGCTTCACCACGCCTGATGCCGCCCTACATAGGGAGGAATGGGGCGTCCGGAACCCCGCCCCCGCCCCATCCACACACATTCATTGTTCCGCCACCGCCGTGGCATAGTCGAAAGAGACTGATTCGTTTCTCTTAAACCGAGCAATCCGACCCGATGGCAAAGTCCAAGACGACGACGAAAACGCGCGACCTGTTCGACGAGCCCGCGGCCCGCACTGCCCGCCGGGCGGCCGGAAGCGCCCGCGGGGCGGCGTCCAAGCCGGCGGAGGCCGGCTACACGGCCCACCATATCGAGGTGCTGGAAGGGCTCGAGCCGGTGCGCCGGCGGCCCGGCATGTATATCGGCGGCACTGACGAGAAGGCGCTCCACCACCTGTTCGCCGAGGTGATCGACAACTCCATGGACGAGGCGCTGGCCGGCCACGCCAACTGGATCGAGGTCGAGATGCTGGGCAACGGCGCGATCACCGTGACCGACAACGGGCGCGGCATTCCGGTCGACCGCCACCCGAAATTCCCCACCAAGTCGGCGCTCGAAGTGATCATGTGCACGCTGCACGCGGGCGGCAAGTTCGACTCCAAGGTCTACGAGACCTCGGGGGGCCTGCACGGCGTCGGCGTGTCGGTGGTCAACGCGCTGTCGGACCGGCTCGAGGTCGAGGTCGCGCGCGGCCAGGAGCTGTTCCGCCAGGTGTTCGAGCGCGGCAAGCCGAAGACCAAGCTGGAGAAGCTCGGCCGCGCCCCCAACCGCCGCGGCACCAAGATCACGTTCCACCCCGACCCGCAGATTTTCGGCGCCAAGGCGACGTTCAAGCCGCAGCGCATTTTCAAGATGGCGCGCTCCAAGGCCTATCTGTTCGGCGGGGTCGAGATCCGCTGGCGCTGCGCCAAGGAACTGCTCGCCGGCGTCGAAGGCGTGCCGGCCGAGGAGACGTTCCACTTCCCCAGCGGGCTGCAGGATTTCCTGACCGCCGCCATCCACGGCCAGACGCTGGTGCATCCCGACCTGTTCACCGGCTCATCCGGTCGCGCCGGCAGCCAGGGCACGGTGGAATGGGCGGTGGCCTGGGTGGCCGACGCGGACGGCTTCGTCTCGTCCTACTGCAACACGATTCCGACGGCGGAAGGCGGCACTCACGAGACGGGCTTTCGCGCCGCCCTCACCCGGGGCCTCAAGGACCACGCCGAGCGCGTGGGCCAGGGCAAGAAGGCCGCCTCGGTCACCGGCGAGGACGTGATGTTCGGTGCCGCCGCCATGCTGTCGCTGTTCATCCGCGAACCCGAATTCCAGGGCCAGACCAAGGACCGGCTGGCCACGGCGGAAGCGCAGCGCATCGTCGAGCAGACCGTGAAGGATGCCTTCGACCATTGGCTCGCCGGCAATCCCAACCAGGCCAACAAGCTGCTCGACTGGGTGGTGGAGCGCGCCGAGGAGCGCATCCGCCGGCGCCAGGAGAAGGAGATCGCGCGCCGCACCGCCACGCGCAAACTGCGCCTGCCGGGAAAACTCGCCGACTGCACCATGTCGGCGGCGGAAGGCTCCGAGATCTTCATCGTCGAGGGCGACTCGGCCGGCGGGTCGGCCAAGCACGCGCGCGACCGCGCCTCCCAGGCGGTGCTGCCGCTGCGCGGAAAAATCCTCAACGTCGCCTCCGCCGGCAAGGACAAGCTGGCGCAGAACCAGCAGCTCGCCGACCTCGTCCAGGCGCTCGGCTGCGGCACCGGCCTCCACTACCGCGACGAGGACCTGCGCTACGGCCGCGTCGTCATCATGACCGACGCCGACGTGGATGGCGCGCACATCGCCTCGCTGCTCATCACGTTCTTCTACCGCCAGATGCCCAAGCTGATCGAGAACGGGCACCTCTTCCTCGCCGTGCCGCCGCTCTACCGCCTGAGCCACGGCGGCAAGACCTTCTATGCCCGCGACGACGCCCACAAGGACGAGATCATCAAGAAGGAATTCCACCACAACGCCAAGGTGGAGATCGGCCGCTTCAAGGGTCTTGGGGAGATGATGCCGGCGCAGCTCAAGGAAACCACCATGGATCCGAAGAAGCGGACCATGCTCAAGGTCATGCTGCTGACCGACGACCGCGAGGACACCGCCGACTCGGTCGAGCGCCTGATGGGCACCAAGGCCGAGGCGCGGTTCGCCTTCATCCAGGAGAAGGCGGAGTTCGCCGAGGAGGATTTGCTGGACGTTTGAGCTGCCGCGGCAATTGTTATTTCGGCTGAAGCCCCGCGGCGATCTCGCCCCGCGCTTGCATCACCATGCCCTGGGCCACGCCCATGATCAGGCGCGCCGCCAAGTAGAGCCGCTGTTCGATCGAGTCGATGACCACGCGGCGGCGACGGGTCCGACAAGTCAGTCGAGACGGCGCGCTCGTCCTCGGTCGTCGTCCTCAGGCGGCGGCAGGCTTCCGTTGATCGTCGGCTTGGCC
>DATFWC010000705.1:0-11378 GCA_035259885.1 Xanthobacteraceae bacterium | reverse complement strand
GCTTCTCGGCTCCGAGCAGATGCGGCTCTATTCCGCGGCCGGCCTGTGGCGGAACGAGACGATTTACGCGCTGGTCCGCGCCCATGCCGAGCGCCACCCGGAGCGGCATGCGGTGCGCGAGCGTTTGCGCCGCATCAGCTACGGCGAGCTCGTTGCCGCCGCCGACCGCTTCGCGGCCGATCTTGCGTCGCACGGCGTCAAGCCTGGCCAGCGCCTCGCCGTTTGGCTGCCCAGCCGCATCGAACGCGCGGTCGCGCTGCTCGCCTGTTCCCGCAACGGCTATGTGTGCTGTCCTTCGCTGCACCGGGACCATACAGCCGTCGAGGTGATCGAGCTCATCAGACGCATCCGCGCTGCGGCGTTTGTCGCACAGCCCGGCTACGGCGCGGATGCGGGCGGCCGTGACTTGTTTGCGGAGCTTGCGCAGGTCGAATCGTTGCGCTGCGTGTACAGGCTGGAGCCGGTCACGGACGATTGCCGGATCTTCGCGAATGCTGGCGGCGCGGCCAGCGCAGCCGCGAAAGCGGACCCCAACGCAATCGTGTACCTGGCCTTCACCTCGGGGACGACAGGCGTGCCGAAAGGTGTGCTGCACAGCGACAACACGTTGCTGGCGAATGCGCGCGTCATGGCGGCTGATTGGCGAATTGGCACGGACTCGGTCGTCTACGCGCTCAGCCCGCTGAGCCACAATCTCGCCTTTGGTGCCATGGTGATGGCGTTGAGCGCCGGCGGCGAGCTGGTGCTGCACGACCTGCCGCGGGGCGCCAGTCTTGTCGACCGCGTGGTGGAAACGGGAGCGACTTTCCTGGTCGGCGTGCCCACTCATGCTGTCGACCTGCTGCAGGAGATGCGCGATCGCAGGCTCGAAAGGCTCGGTCGCGTGTCCGGATTTCGGATTTCTGGTGCCGCCGTATCGTCGGACGTCGCGGCAGCGCTGCTCGAGCGAGGCGTCGTGCCGCAGAGCGGCTACGGCATGACCGAATCCTGTTCGCACCAGTACACTTTGCCGAGCGATGATCCCAAACTGATCGTGGAAACATCGGGGCGGGCCTGCCGAGGTTATGAGATCCGCATCTGGCGCGTCGACGATTGCGACACGGAAGCGGCCATCGGCGAGGTCGGGGAGATTGGCGGCCGGGGAGCGAGCCTCATGCTCGGCTATTTCGACGATCAACGGGCGACTGAAGACTCCTTCAATGCACACGGCTGGTTCATGACCGGCGACCTCGGCTGGATGGACGCCAACGGCTACCTGCGCGTGACCGGGCGCAAGAAGGACGTGATCATTCGCGGCGGCCATAATATCCATCCGGCACGAATCGAAATGCTGGCGATGCAACATGAGGCGGTGGAACGGGCCGCCGTGATCCCGGTGCGCGATGCCCGGCTCGGCGAGAAGGTCTGTCTCGCCGTGGTGTTCCGGGACAGCCGGCGCGCGGATGCGGCGGAGCTGCTCGCGCATCTCGATCATGCCGGCCTGTCGCGGTACGAGATGCCCGAGTATTTTCTCGCGCTGGAGCACATTCCCCTGACGCCGAGCGGAAAAATGCGCAAGCGCGACCTCGTCGAAGCGATCGAGCAGGGACGGCTGACGCCGACGCCGATCCGCGGGCAAGAGCGGCAGCAGGCGAGCCAATGACCTCGGACACGGACTGGCTCGCGCGCCTGCGCAGGGAAATGGAATGGCCGCCCTATCATGCCGTTCTGCGGCCCGTGCCGGTTGCGGTTGAAGCCGGAACGGTCGTCATCAGGCTGCCCTACCGCACGGAATTCCGCCGGGCGCCCGACGAGCCGGGCTATCACGGCGGGGTCATCGCGGCGCTGATCGACCTCACGGGCCATGCCGCCGTCGCCATCCATCTGGGCAGAATGGTTCCGACCGTCGATCTGCGCATCGACTACCTCCGCCCAGCGCCCGGGACCGATCTGCTCGCCAGGGGCAAGGTGTTGCGCGCGGGCCGCTCCATCGCGCGCGCGGACGTGGAGATTTCCGATGCAGCAAACACCCTCGTCGCGGTCGGCCGCGGCACCTACAGCACGTTGTGAGCCCGGGCATTGCATGCGCGCCGTTGTCGTTCGCGAGTTCGGTCCGGTGGAAAGCCTCCGATTGGGCGAGCTGCCGAAGCCGGTGCCGAAGGACGATGAGGTCCTGGTCGAGGTGCGCGCGACGGCGGCCAATTTCGTCGATCTCCTGGTGATCGCCGGCACCTACCAGTTCCTGCCGGAACGGCCGTTCGCGCCCGGCAAGCTGCCGGCCGGCGTGGTGAGCGCCATCGGTCCAGCCGTGACGCGCTTCAAGCCCGGCGATCGCGTGCTCACCATGGCCGAGCAAGGCGGCTACGGCGAATTCGTCGCGCTACCGGAAACGCAATGCCATGGCTTGCCGAACTCGCTCACGTTCGTGGACGCCGCCGCGATGTCGCTCGTTTACGACACCGCCTGGTTCGCTTTGCGCGACCGTGCGCGGCTCAAGGGCGGTGAAACCGTGCTCGTGCTCGGCGCATCCGGCGGAGTGGGCTTGGCGGCGATTCAACTGGCCAAGGCCATGGGTGCCAACGTGCTCGCCGGCGCCGCCACGCCCGGCAAGTTCGACATCGTGCGCGATGCCGGCGCTGACGTGATCGTCGACCTGTCGCGGCCCGATCTGCGCGACAGCTTGCGGGAGCAGGTCTACGCCGCGACAGCGGGCCGTGGCGCCGACGTCATTCTCGATCCCGTTGGCGGTGACGTGTTCGACGCGGCCATTCGTGCGCTCGCCTGGCGCGGCCGTCTGGTGGTGATCGGCTTCGCCGCCGGGCGAATTCCGACCTTGAAGGCCAATTACCTGTTGGTGAAGAACATCGAAGTGAGCGGGCTGCAGATCAGTGACTATCGCAAGCGCATGCCGGACCAGGTGGCGGCCTGCTTCGCCGAGGTGTTCGGGCTGCATCAACAGGGCAAGCTCAAGCGCCTGCCCACCAGGACGTATCCGCTGGAAGAGTTCGCGACCGCTCTGCACGACATCCAGGACCGCAAGGCCCGCGGCCGAATCGTGCTGACCCAGGGAGCAGGGTGACCGGCTCGGTCACGGTCAGGCGGCCACTTGCCACTGCAGCGTCTCGCCGCCGTGATGGATCAGCGCTCGCTCGTCGGGGCCGTCGACCTTGATCTCCTCCGGCACGCGCCAGGGGCGCTTCTCGAGCGTGATCGTCGCCTCGTTGGCTGCAAGGCCGTAGTGCTTGGCACCGTTGAGCGCGGCAAATGCTTCGAGCTTGTCGAGCGCCTTCTCCTCCTCGAACACTTTTGTGTACACCGCCAGCGCGACCGGCGCGTTGAAAATGCCGGGAATGCCGTTGACCGCCAGCTTCTTCGCGACCGGGTGCGGCGCGGAGTCGGTGCCGAGAAAAAAGCAGCTCTCCCCCGATGTCGCCGCGTTCCGCAGTGCCTGCCGGTCGCTTTCCGTTTTGATCACGGGCATCACATACATGTAGGGCTTGAGCCCCCATCCCAGCCAATCGGTGCGAGTGAGCTCGAGATGGTACGGCGTGATCGTGCCGCCCAGTTGCGGCGCGTGCGCGCGAACGAAGTCCACGCCGATCTTGGATGACAGGTGTTCGAGGATGAATTTCAGCCCGGGATATTCACGCAGCCACGGTGCGAGCCGCTTCTCGACGAACACCGCCTCCCGGTCGAAGATATCCACGCCGGGATCGGTCACCTCGCCGTGCATGAGGAACCGCATCCCGATCTTTTCCATGCGGCCCAGCACCGGCCGGATCTTTTGATAATCGGTCACGCCGGCAGCTGAATTGGTGGTTGCATTGGCCGGATAGAGCTTGACGCCGGTGAAGACTCCATCGCGAAAACCGCGCTCGACATCGTCCGGATCGGTGTCGTCGGTGAGGTAGCAGGTCATCAGCGGCTTGAACGCCGCACCCGGCGGCAGCGCCGCCATCGCGCGCTCGCGATAAGCGATGGCATCCGCCGTGGTGCGCACCGGCGGCACCAGATTGGGCATGAGGATGGCCCGGCCGAAATGACGCGCGGTGAACGGCAGCGTGGCCCTTAGCATGTCCCCGTCACGGACGTGCAGGTGCCAATCATCGGGTTTCCGGATGGTCAGCCGATCAACCATGTCGTGGCTCCGCTTCCGCTTTCGAGGGTGCACGTTCGATAGCCGTTCGCCGCGTGTCAAGCGTGGCGCCGCATAATCGGCGCGTCTTTTGATCTTGGCCCTTTGACAACGGCGGCTGGTCCGGGCGAACATGGGAAAAGCGAGGATCGATGCGCCGTCTTCTCGCCGCCGTGGCGGCATCCGCGTGCATGATGTTCGGCTCCGGGCCGGGTGCTGCCGACGATGTGCTGAAGCTGGCCGTCGGTGCGCCGAACAACTGGGATACGTGCATCCCCGAGATCGGCCAACGGGCTGGCATCTTCAAGAAACACGGCCTCACGCTGGAGCTCCTGTACACCCAGGGCGGCGGCGAGACCATGCAGGCCGTCATCTCCGGCAGCGTCGACATCGGCATCGCGGCCGGCACCGCGGCCGTCATGGGGGCCTTCGCCAAGGGCGCGCCGGTGCGCATTCTCGCCGCCGGCACGACCGGGACGAGCGACCTCTACTGGTACGTGCCGGCTGGCTCGCCCATCTCCAGCTTCAAGGACGTGAACGGAAGGACGGTAGGCTATTCCACCAATGGCGCGTCGACGCATACGACTCTGCTGGCGCTGATCAAGCACTTCGACGTGAGTGCGCAGCCGGTCGCCAGCGGTGCCGCCGCCGTCACCTACACGCAGGCGATGTCGGGTCAGATCGACGTCGGCTGGGCTTCGCCGCCGTTTGGTCTCGAAGCCCTGCAGGACGGCAAGACGCGGTTGATTGCGCGCGGCAGCGATGCACCGTCGACGCGCGACCAGACGGTGCGCGTCCACATCATCAACGCCAATGTACTGGTGCAGCGCCGGGATGCGATCGCGCGCTTCATGCGGGCCTATCGCGAGACTTACGACCTTCTCTACGACAATCCCCAGGGCGTGAAGCTGTACGCGCCCTATGGGAAGGTGACCGAGCCGCTGGCGATCCGCATCCGCGATGAGTTCCTGCCCAAGCCCGCCATGCTGCCCGACCGGATTTCGGGGCTCGATGCCATCACGCAGGACGCCATCACGTTCAAGATCCTGCCGGCACCGCTGAGCCGGCAGCAGCTTGATGAATTGATCCAGATTCCGCCACGCGTACCGTGAACCGTGAGGGGCGCACGCCTCACCATGGAGAAACGAATGAAGGGAACGTGGATCACGCTGTTCGTTGCTCCGGTGCTGCTCGCGCTCGCCGGCAACCATGCCGCCGCCCAGTCATATCCGACCAAACCCATCCGCCTGGTGCTGCCTTACAATCCCGGCGGTATCATCGATTACGTTGGCCGCACGCTCGCCCAGCATCTCGGCGACGCGCTCGGCCAGCCGGTCGCGGCGGAAAACCGCCCTGGCGCCGGCGGCATCGCTGGCACCGACGCGGTCGCACGGTCGGCGCCCGACGGATACACCCTGGTGCTGATGGATCCGGCCATCGTCATCAATCCGACGCTGCAACAGAGCATGCCCTACGACCTGTTCAAGCAGCTGCAGACCGTGTCGATCGTCAGCTCGTCGCCGGAAGTGCTGGTGGTTTCGCTGCACCTGCCGGTGAAGACGTTTCCCGAGCTCGTCGCCTACGGCAACGCCAATCCGGGGAAACTGAATTTCGCCTCCGCCGGCATCGGCACGACCCCGCATCTCGCCGCCGAGATGTTCAAGCAGCGCACCGGCGTCGATGCGACCCATGTTCCCTATCGCGGCATCGGCGCCTCGTTCACCGATATGATGAGCGGCAAGGTGCAGTTCGCGTTCAGCAGCATCGCCGGCGCGCTGCCGTTCACCAGCGACAACCGCGTGCGCGCGATTGCTACCACTGGCCTCACGCGCAGCAACGTCTATGCGGACGTGCCCACGGTCGACGAGGCCGGGCTGAAGGGCTTTGAGGTCGATCTGTGGCTCGGCGTGTTCGTACCCGCCGGCGTTCCGGCCGACGTGCTGGCGAAGCTCAACAGCGAGATCAGCAAGGTGCTGCAGAAGGACGAGGTAAAGGCGGCGCTCGCCAAAGTGGGCGTGCAGCCGCGCGGCACCGGCCCGCAGGACGGTGCGAATTTCGTGAAGGCGGAGTTCGACAAGTGGAAGGGCGTGATCACCGAAGGCAACATCAAGGAGAACTGAGCCTGATCGCGCGATCCCGCACCATCGTGGCCACGCCTCCATGAACGTCAGCAGGTCGAAGGATTTCTGGGCCGGCATCATGTTTCTTGGCTTTGCCGCGGTTGCCATGGTGGCCGCGCGCGGCTACACGCTCGGCAGCGCGGGACGCATGGGGCCCGGCTACTTCCCGATGGTGCTCGGCCTGCTGCTAGGTGTCCTCGGCCTGATCATCGCGGCACGATCGCTGCTGACCGCCGACAACCGCATCGACGGATTGAAGCTGCAACCGCTGTTGTTTCTTGTCGCCGGCGTATGCCTGTTCGGACTGCTGATCGAGCGCCTCGGCCTCGTGCTCACGCTGATCGCGGTGGTTGCCGTGGCGGCGTTCGCCAGCCGTGAATCGCGCTCGGTCGAAGTCGCCGCGCTGGCCGCCGTTCTGGCGGTGTTCTCGCTCGCGATCTTCGTCTATGTCCTGCGGCTGCCGCTGCTGGTCTGGCCAAATTTCTTTGGGTGACCGGTGGACCTTGCGTCCAACATCGCGGCCGGATTTGCCGTCGCGCTCACAGCGCAGAACCTCCTCTACTGCTTCGTCGGCGTTCTGCTCGGCACCATGGTCGGCGTGCTGCCGGGCATCGGTCCGGTCACCACTGTCGCCATGCTGCTGCCGATCTCCTTCGCGCTGGCGCCGGTCTCGGCCCTCATCCTGCTCGCCGGTATCTATTACGGCGCGCAATATGGCGGATCGACCACCGCGATCCTTATCAACATTCCGGGCGAAGCCTCATCGGTGGTCACGACAATCGACGGGCACCAGATGGCGCGTCAGGGCCGCGCCGGTCCGGCGCTCGGCATCGCTGCGATCGGTTCGTTCTTCGCCGGCTGCGTCGCGACGCTCTTCATCAGCGCGGCGGCGCCGCCGCTCGCGGCGATCGCGTTGGAGTTCGGACCGGCCGAGTATTTTTCCCTGATGGTCTGCGGCCTCGTCGCCGCCGTGGTGCTCGCCCATGGCTCCGTCCTGAAAGCCATCGCCATGGTGGTGCTCGGCCTGCTGCTCGGGCTCGCCGGGACCGACGTGAATTCCGGCATTCGCCGCTTCACGTTCGGCTTCCAGGGCCTGGCGGACGGCATTGAGTTCGTCGCGCTGTCCATGGCGATCTACGGCATCGCCGAGATCGCCTACAAGCTAGAAGGCAAGCAGGACTGGGCCGACGTCAGCCAGGCGATCGGCCGCGTGTGGCCGGCCTGGAGCGACATCATCCATTGCGTTCCCGCCATCCTGCGCGGCACCGGGCTCGGATCGATCCTCGGCGTCCTGCCGGGCGGCGGCGCGCTGCTCGCCTCGTTCGCCGCCTATACACTCGAGAAGAAGGTGGCGCGGACGCCGCGCGCCTTCGGCAAGGGCGACATCCGCGGTGTGGCGGCTCCGGAAGCGGCCAACAATGCCGGCGCGCAGACCTCGTTCGTGCCGATGCTGACGCTCGGTATCCCGTCCAATCCGACCATGGCGATGATGATCGGCGCGCTGATGATCCACGGCATCGCGCCCGGTCCGCGCGTCATGATCGAACGGCCGGAGCTGTTCTGGGGCGTCATCGCCAGCATGTGGCTCGGCAACCTCATGCTGGTGATCCTCAACCTGCCGCTGGTCGGCGTGTGGGTGCGCCTCCTGCGCATTCCGTATCGTCTCCTGTTCCCTGCCATCCTCGCCTTCTGCTGCATCGGCGCCTACGTCATCAACAGCAACGCCTTCGACCTGTTCGTCATGGGGTTCTTTGCCGTCTTCGGCTACGTGTGCCTCAAGCTCGACTGCGAGCCGGCGCCGCTGATTCTCGGCTTCGTCCTCGGGCCGATGATGGAGGAGAACCTGCGGCGCGCGCTGCTGATCTCGCGTGGCGATTTCAGCGTATTCGTCACCGAGCCGCTCAGCCTCGCGTTCCTGGTCGCGGCGCTTCTGCTGCTGGCGTTGGTGGCGGCGCCGGCGATCCGCGCCAAGCGCGAGGAGGCGTTGCAGGAATGAACAAGCTCCGTCCGCGACGATGGCGTGGGGCGCTTTACAGCACCGGGCAAACGAATAGAGTTTCCGTATCGGCCGGCGCGCGCCGGCTAGGGAGAGCGCTGATGGATACGCGCCTGGCGGAACCACGCAACCGGCTCGCCTATCGGGGACTGCGCGGATGGCTGGATCAAGTGCAGGCCATGGGCGAGTTGCTCCACGTCGACGGCGCCGACTGGGACGTGGAAATGGGCGCCATCACGCACATGCTGACGGAAAAGAGCGGCGGTACGGCGCCGGCCATCCTGTTCGACGAGGCGCCTGGCTACCCGAAGGGCTACCGGACGCTCTATGGCCAATTTTCCTCGATCAGGCGGATTGCGCTGACGCTCGGCCTTTCGCTCGCGTACGAACGCAAAGTCGACGTCGTGAAGCACTATCACGAGCGCATGCAGCACCTGACGCCGCTGCCGCCGCGCTGGGTCAACGACGGTCCGATCCTTGAGAACGTCATCGAAGGCGACGCGGTCGATGTGCTGAAATTCCCGGTTCCGCGCCACCACGAGCTCGACAAGGCACGCTTCGTCGGAACCGGGGACTGCGTGATCACCCGGGACCCCGATGAAGGCTGGTTCAATCTCGGCGCCTATCGGGCCCAGGTCTATGACGGAAAAACCGTCGGCTGCCAGATCACCGAAGGAAAGCATGGGCGGATCCATCGCGACAAATATTTCGAGCGCGGCCAGCCCATGAAGGTGGTGATCCTGTGCGGCCAGGATCCGCTGCTGTTCCTGCTGGCATCGAGCCCGCTTCCCGAGGTGAGCGAGCTCGACATTGCCGGCGGCCTGCGTGGCGAGCCAATCGACGTGGTGCGCGGCCCCTATACGGGATTTCCGATTCCCGCCGATTGCGAGATCGCGATCGAGGGCGAAACCGTTCCCGGCCAGGTGAGGCCCGAGGGCCCCTTCGGCGAATGGATGGGCTACTACTCGGATGATACGGTGCCGCGACCATACGTGAACGTGAAGACCATTTTGCACCGCAACGATCCGATTCTCTGCTGCGCCCCGCAGCACCGGCCGGTGGATGAGACAGGGTTGCTGAAAGGCATTGCCGGTGCCGGCCAGATTTGGCGTGCGCTGGATGCCTGCGGCGTACCGGAAGTGCTCGGGGTGTGGAACCACGAGGCGGGTCCGGCCACCCGTTTCACCGTCGTGCAGATTCGTCAGCGCTACCCGGGGCACGCGCGCCAGGCGCTGCACGTGGCGGCGGCATGCCAAGGCGGCGCCTATGCGGGAAAGTGGACCGTGGTGGTGGACGAAGATATCGATGCGGGAGAACTGGACCAGGTGCTGTGGGCCATGTGCACGCGCTTCGATCCGGTGACCGACATTGACCTCATTCACAAGGCCTGGGCTTCCAAACGCGATCCACTCTATCTGCCGGGGAACTTCAACAATCGCATCCTCATCGACGCCTGCATTCCCTACGACAAGAAGCTCAACGGCACATTCCCGACGGTGGTGGACGTAAGCCCGGACCTGCGTCGCCGCCTCAGGGCCAAATTCCCGCACATCTTCCCGCGCATGTGAGGACCGCAATGCAACCGGCGGGCCGAAGCGCATTCAAGGCCGCATGATGAAGAGGGATCAGAACCGTCAGCTGCGGAATGCCGCCGTGGGCATCGGAATCGTGGCCATGCTGATGGCCAGGCCCGCCCATGCCGACGCCGTGGAAGACTTCTACAAGGGCAAGACGATCAGCGTGGTTATCGGCTATTCCGTTGGCGGAGGCTACGATCTCTATGCCCGCCACCTCGCGCGGCATATGGGAAAATACATTCCCGGCCGACCGACCCTGGTCCCGCAGAATATGACCGGCGCTGGCAGCTTGCGGGCGGCCAGCTACATCTATTCGGCCGCACCGAAGGATGGCACGGTCTTCGGCACGTTTGCGCGCGCCATGGCGATCCAGCCGCTGTTGAGCAGCGCGCCCTTTGACGGCACCAAGTTCACCTGGCTGGGCAGCGTCACCAACGACGTGAGCACCTGTATCACCTGGCACACGTCGCCGGTGAAGACCTGGAGCGACATGCTGGAGACGCCGGTCACGCTCGGTGGGGAGGGGCCCGGTGCCGATCCGGACATCTTTGCCTTGCTCTACAAGAACGTGTTCGGCGCCAAGGTCAAGCTGGTGACCGGTTATCATGGGACCAATGACACCGTGCTCGCCATGGAACGTGGCGAGGTCGATGGATTGTGCGGCCTCTCATGGAGCACGCTCCAAAGCCGGCACCTGGAGTGGATGAAGTCGGGCAAGATCAACATTGTCGTGCAAGCGGCTTTCAAGAAGCAGCCGGAGCTTGCCGGCGTCCCGCTGATTACCGATCTGGTGAAAACGCCTGAGCAGGGGCAAATCCTCAAGCTCATCCTGACCAGCCAGGAAATGGCCCGTCCGTTCGCCGCGCCACCCGGGATTCCCGACGATCGCAGGGCGGCCCTGCTGGCTGCGTTCGAGCGAACGATGAAGGACCCGGAATTCCTCGAAGAGGCCAAGAAACTGAACCTGGAGGTCAATCCGGTGAGCGCCCATGCGATCGATGATCTGCTCGCCGAGCTCTACGCGACCCCGAAAGAGGTGCTGGAGAAAGCCGCTCAGGCTATCGCCAGGTAGTCTCGATCACATGGAATTCCAGGATGCCGTCACTGATCGGAGCGCGCGTTCCTCGGCTCGAGGATGAGCCTCTGGTCAGAGGCCGCGGCCGGTTTGTCGGCGACATCGGCGTTCCTGACGCGTTGCATGCATGTTTCGTGCGCAGTCCTCATCCGCATGCGCTGATCCGCGCCGTCGCCAAGGACGAGGCGCTGGCGTTGCCCGGTGTGCATGCCGTCCTTACGCTCGACGATCTGGGGCCGGTGCTGGTCAGACGCCGCATGCTGCGGCACTCGAATTCGGGCGCGCCGCTCGACAAGTTCTGGGCCTTCGCATTGGCCGACGGAGAAGCGTCCTATGTCGGCGAGGCCATCGTCCTTGTGCTGGCCGAGGACCGGTATGTCGCCGAAGACGCGGCTGCCGTCGTTGCCGTTGACTATGACGTGATGCCGGCGGCCGTCGATTGCCGCGCGGCCGTCAAACTCGGGGCTCCCACTGTGCGGAGAGAGCTCGGGTCCAA
>DATFWC010000704.1:0-7873 GCA_035259885.1 Xanthobacteraceae bacterium | reverse complement strand
GGCGTCACCGCCAAGGACATCATCCTGGCCATCATCGGCGAGATGGGCACCGCCGGCGCCACCGGCTATGCGCTGGAATATGCCGGCGAGGCGATCCGCTCGCTGTCGATGGAAGGCCGTATGACGGTGTGCAACATGTCGATCGAAGGCGGCGCCAAGGCCGGCTTCATCGCGCCCGACGAAAAAACCTATGCCTACCTGAAGGACCGGCCAAAGTCGCCCAAGGGCGCGGCCTGGGACGAGGCCATGCGCTACTGGGAGACGCTTTTCTCCGACGACGGCGCGCACTTCGACCGCGAGATCCGGCTCGACGCGGCAAAACTGCCGCCGCTGGTGACTTGGGGCACGAGCCCGGAACAGGTGGTGTCGATCACCGGCCACGTGCCGGTGCCGGCGGAGATTTCTGACGAGCACAAGCGGCGCGCCGCCGAGCGCTCGCTCGAGTACATGGGGCTCAAGGGCGGCGAAAAAATCACCGACATCAGGCTCGACCGCGTGTTCATCGGCTCGTGCACCAATGCCCGCATCGAGGACCTGCGCGAGGTGGCGCGCGTGGTCGAGGGCAAGCAGGTCAACCCGGGCGTCAACGCCATGATCGTGCCGGGCTCGGGGCTGGTGAAGGAACAGGCGGAGGCCGAGGGCCTGGACAAGATTTTCACCGCCGCCGGATTCGACTGGCGCGAGCCCGGCTGCTCGATGTGCCTGGCCATGAACCCGGACAAGCTCGCCCCGGGCGAGCGCTGCGCCTCCACCTCGAACCGCAATTTCGAGGGCCGCCAGGGCTACCGCGGCCGCACCCACCTGGTGTCGCCCGCGATGGCGGCGGCCGCGGCCATCGCCGGCCATTTCGTCGACGTGCGGCAGTGGCACTGATCAGACCTGCAGCAAGCTGGCAAAACAAAAGGCCCGCCGCACGGCGGGCCTTTTCGTCATTGCGGATCGGTCTCCTACCACCAGCCCCAGCCCCAGCGCGGGCCGAAGCCGAACCCGATCGAGAATACCGGCCGCGAGTAGTAGGGCGAGTACCCGTAGGCAGAGTAAGGCGAGCCCCAATAGCCGTAGCGCCGATAGTACGGATACCCAGCGTAATACCGCCGGTAGTAGGGCCGGTAGAAGCCGAAACGCGGGCCCCAGAAGCCCCGCCGTACCACGAAGTGGCGGCGATGGTGCCGATAGTAGCGCCGCGCGCTCACATCGGTCATTGCTGCGGCATCCTGGGTGCGCAACCCATCTGCCCGCCGCCCCGCCGCGTTGGCCGCACCGGGCAGCGTCAGCATCATCGCGAGTGCGCACGCTGCCGTACCTGCAAGGATTTTCGACATCGTCTTTCCTCCGCTGTCGTACCTTGTACGGTCAACGTTTGCAGCGAGGCTCGGGTTCAGGCAGTTCGGGGTCGCCGTGCGCGGCGAATCAGCCCGGTGTCCACCAGCACCGCCGGTGCGGCACGATCACGGGGCCGCTGGGCCGCGCCTGCGCCGCCAGCCAGCCGATGCACTCACGCCTGGCAAAGGGACCCGGCCAGTCATACGGATAGGCCCGCGGATAGACATCGAAGTTGTTGGTGCGCGGGCCGATCAACCCCCGCGGATAGACCGTAATCCGCACCGGCGACCGCCGCACGCGCCGCTGGCTCGACAGATCGGAAACCGGAGGGGCGGCCCGCGCCGCGCCCGGCGGCGCCGCAACGGCCTCATTGGCGCGGCCGCCCAGCCACAGGACCCCGAGCGCCGCCAGTGCCACGATCCACAACCTGCCCATGGCGCCCATCACGCCCCATCGCGGCCGCGCCGTCAACATCGTTGACGGCCAGCGGCATGCTACAACAGCCGAATGACCAGCGCTCCGTTCACCGATCCGCTTGCCTGGCGCGGCATCAAGGCGCCGTCGCTGGCCGAGCTGGAAGTCCTGGCGATTGCGGCGTTTCGCCAACTGCCGCAGCAGTTCCGCACGCTGTGCGAGGACCTGGTGATCCGGGTCGACGACTTTCCCACCGACGAGGTGCTGGACGAACTCAACGCGCAAAGCGAATTCGATCTGCTCGGGCTGTTCCAGGGGGTCGGCGTCCCCTTTCGCTCCGACAGCGCACCGGTGCGCCTGCCCAACATGATCTGGCTCTATCGCCGCCCCATCCTGGACTATTGGGCCGAGCACGACGAGTCGCTCGGCAAGATCGTCACCCACGTCCTGGTGCACGAGATCGGCCATCATTTTGGCCTGTCGGACGACGATATGGAGAAGATCGAGGCGGCGGCCGGCTGACCTGCGAAGCCGCCAGCATCGGCCACGTGCATGCCATCGATCAAAAACATACATTTGATCGGCGGCACGTGAAGCCGCAGCATGCGGAAGGAATGGAGGATGCTATGATCGTGACCGTCTTTCGCTCGCGGCTGCGGCCGGGGGTCCGCGACGAATATCTGGCCCTGGTGAACCGCATGGCCGAGCTCGCCGCCACCATGCCGGGCTACATCTCGCACAAGGGCTTTTTTGCCGACGACGGCGAGCGCGTGACGGTGGTCGAGTTCGAGTCGCAGGAAGGCATGCGCACCTGGCGCATGCATCCCGAGCATCGGGCGGCGCAGCGCAAGGCGCGCGAGCTCTACTATTCCGAATACAACCTCCAGGTCTGCGAGCTCGTGCGCCAGTCGACCTTCAAGCATGACGAGGCGGCGCAACCGGCGTCCGCGTGATCAGGCCGGCGTCAGCGGCTTTGCTTCGCCGGCTTGGCCGGTTTGCGCGGCTCGGTGACGGCGCTGCGGGCGACAGACTGGTTGGCGAAGCAGTACGCCCCATTGCCGCTGGCCGCCGCCTGGCATTGCTCCAGCGTGTAAAATCCGCAGTTCCTGCTGTTCATGTCTTCCGCACACCAGGCGCCTTGGGCCGCCGCTTCGCCCGTCAGGCAGACGAGCGCGGCCGCCGCGCCGGCGAAGACCAGAGGTCGCATCTTGCGCTCCCGAGGCGATGACGAGACATTGATTGAACACCGCCCGCCGCGTCACTGTTCCGTGAAGTGGACGCGATCTGATCGCGCTTGACCGCAATGCGCTCGCCCGCCATGACAGGGCCGGCAAAGCCAGGCGGAGACCGACATGCAGAAGTTCACGGTGCTGGAGGGCGTGGCGGCGCCGCTCAAGATGATCAATGTCGACACCGACATGATCATCCCCAAGCAGTACCTCAAGACGATCAAGCGCACCGGGCTGGGCACGGGCCTGTTCTCCGAGCTGCGCTACCGCGACGACGGCAGCGAGAACCCGGATTTCGTGCTCAACAAGCCGGCCTATCGCAACGCCAGGATTCTCGTGGCCGACGACAATTTCGGCTGCGGATCGAGCCGCGAGCACGCGCCGTGGGCGCTGCTCGACTTCGGCATCCGCTGCGTGATCTCCACCCAGTTCGGCGACATTTTTTACAACAACTGCTTCAAGAACGGCATCCTGCCGGTCAAGGTCTCGCCCGAAGATCTGGAAAAGCTGTTCGACGACGCCGACCGCGGCGCCAACGCCACCCTCACGGTCGATCTGGAGAAGCAGGAGATCCGCGGGCCGGACGGCGGCAAGGTGAAGTTCGAGATCGATCCCCACCGCAAGCATTGCCTGCTCAACGGCCTCGACGACATCGGCCTGACCATGGAGAAGGCGCCGAAGATCGCCAAATTCGAGGAGAGCGCCAAGGCGGCGCGCCCGTGGGTGTGAATCTGTCGTCGTCCCCGCGAAGGCGGGGACCCATGAACACCGTTGGAAAAATTATCGCAAAGCGGGTGGTCATGGGTTCCCGCTTGCGCGGCAACGACTGAGGCGCGCTTTCGGCTGTTAGCCGCTCTGCCCCGCGATCGCCTGCGCGATCGCCAGCGTGCGGCGCGCCATGTCGGCGTGCATGCGCTCGACCATGCGGCCGTCAAGCGACACCACGCCCTTGTCGCGGTTCTCCGGCCGCTCGAACGCCGCGATGATCTTTTCCGCCTCGCGCACCTCGTCGGGCGACGGCGAGAACGCCGCATTGCACGCCTCGATCTGGCCGGGATGGATCAGGGTCTTGCCGTCGAACCCCATGGCGTGCGCCTCCTGGCACTCGCGCGCAAAGCCCTCGGTGTCGGCGATATCGTTGTACACGCCGTCGAGCACGTCGATGCCATAGATGCGCGCGGCCGCCACGCAGGTCATCAGCCAAGGCATCATGGGGGCACGCCCGGGCACGATGCGCGCCCGCGTTTCCTTGGCGAGATCGTTGGTTCCCAGCACGAAGCCGGACAGCCGCGTCTCGGAATCCTTGGCACAGGCCGCGATGGCGGCAGCGTTGAGCACCGCCAGCGGAGTCTCGATCATCACCCAGATGCGCGTGCGCAGATCCGTATGGGTGTCGAACAGGCGCTGGCCGATCAGCTCGAGCTGCCCGGGCGCGGACACTTTCGGCACCAGAATGGCGTCGGGCGCCGCCGCGGCCGCCGCCGTGAGGTCGGCCGGACCCCAGTCGGTGTCGAGCCCATTGATGCGCACGAACACCTCGCGCCGGCCAAAACCTCCGGCTTTGACCGCCGCGACCACGCGATCGCGCGCCGCCTCCTTGGCGTCAGGAGCGACCGAATCTTCGAGGTCGAGAATCACGCCGTCGGCGGCAAGCGTCCGCGCCTTTTCGAGCGCCCGGGCGTTCGATCCCGGCATGTAGAGCACGCTGCGGCGGGGACGAATGGTCATGAAACGATCACCTGTCCGGGTTGAATAGGGAGGCAACTCCCAGCCTAGCGGCCATGCGGGCTGCGTGCCACTTTGACTCCGACTCCATGGAACAGGCCCATGACGGTCCGCAATCTCGACGCGCTGTTCCGGCCGAAGGCGATCGCGCTCGTCGGCGCCAGCAACCAAGCCAACTCGGTCGGCGCCGTCCTGGCGCGCAACCTGTTCGAGGGCGGCTTCCGCGGCCCGATCATGCCGGTCAATCCGCACGAGCGGGCGATCCGGTCGGCCGTCAACTACCGCTCGGTCTCCGAGCTGCCGATGACGCCCGATCTCGCCGTGCTGTCGACGCCGCCCGCCACCGTCCCGAGTCTGATCGCCGAGCTCGGTGCACGCGGCTGCCGCGCCGCCGTGGTGGTGTCGGCCGGGTTCGGCGAGGCCGACCGGGCCGGAGGCAGGGAGCTGCAGCAGCGCATGCTGGACGCCGCGAAGCCGCACCTCCTGCGCATCATCGGGCCGAACTGCCTCGGCTTCCTGTCGCCGCCGTGCGGAATCAACGCGAGCTTTGCCCACCTGACGCCCGCCGCCGGCAGCCTTGCCTTCGTGACCCAGTCCGGCGCCGTCGCGACGTCTGTGCTCGAATGGGCCAGGCATCGCAATATCGGATTTTCCCATATCGTGTCGCTCGGCGACATGAGCGACGTCGATTTCGGCGACCTCCTCGACTATCTGGCGCTCGATGGCGAGACCCGCGCGATCCTGCTCTACATCGAGTCGATCACGCACGCGCGCAAGTTCATGTCGGCCGGCCGCATCGCGGCGCGCACCAAGCCGATCGTGGTGGTGAAGGCGGGCCGCAGCGAAGCCGGCGCCAGGGCGGCGCTGTCGCACACCGGCGCGCTCGCCGGGTCCGATGCCGTCCACGACGCCGCGTTCGCGCGCGCCGGCATGCTGCGCGTCGCGGCGCTGCGCGAGCTGTTCGAGGCGGCGGCCACGCTCTCCGCCGGCATGCGGGTCAATGGCGATCGGCTGGCCATCCTCACCAACGGCGGCGGCATCGGCGTGCTCGCCACCGATGCCGTGGCCCACTATGGCGGCCGCCTGGCGACGCTGTCGCCCGAGACCCTGGCGAAGCTCGACCGGCTGCTGCCGGCGACCTGGTCGCACGGCAACCCGGTCGACATCCTTGGCGACGCCGGCCCCGACCGCTACGCCGGGGCGCTGGTGGCGCTGCTGGAGGATCCGGCGCTCGATGCCATTCTCGTGCTCAACTGCCCGACCGGCGTGGCCGACAGCACCGCCGCCGCGCAGGCGGTGACGACAGCACTGCCGCCGCGGCCGCGCGTCCCGATCCTCACCTCATGGCTCGGCGACACCGCCAATGCCACGGCGCTTTTCGCGGCGCGCAAGCTGCCGACCTACGAAGCTCCGGAAGCGGCCGTGCGCGCCTTCATGCACCTCGTCCGCTATCGGCGCAATCAGGAACTGCTGATGCAGACGCCGCCCTCGGCCACCCACGTGGTTCCGCAGGATCGCAGCGCGGCGACGCGCCTGGTGACCGGCGCGCTGGCCGACGGCCGCAGCGTCCTCACCGAGCCGGAAGCCAAGGCGGTGCTCGCGGCCTACGGCATCCCGGTGGTGCCGACACTGACCGCCGCCGGTCCGCAGGAAGCCGGCGAGGTTGCGGTGCGCCTCGGTTTCCCGGTCGTGCTGAAGATCCTGTCGCCCGACATCACGCACAAGTCGGACATCGGCGGCGTGCATCTCGACCTCCGCTCGGCCGATGCCGTGCGCGAGGCCGCGCAAGCCATGCTGGCGGCGGCGCGCGCCAAAGCTCCCGGCGCGCGCATCGAGGGCTTCACGGTGCAGCCGATGGTGCAGCGGCCGAGCGCCCACGAGCTGATCGCCGGCATCGGCGCCGACACGGTGTTCGGTCCGGTCATGCTGTTCGGACACGGCGGCGTCGCGGTCGAGGTGATCGGCGACCGCGCCGTGGCGCTGCCGCCGCTCAACCTCGTGCTGGCGCGCGACATGATCGACCGCACGCGCGTAGCGCGCATGCTGCGCGGTTATCGCGACCGCCCCGCCGCCGACCTCGAAGCCATTGCGGCGACCATGGTGAAACTGTCGCAGCTATGCGTCGATCTCCCCGCGGTGACCGAGCTCGACATCAATCCGCTGCTCGCCGACGGCGCGGGAGTGCTGGCGCTCGACGCGCGCATCGTGGTGTCGCGCGAGCGCCGCCACCCGGGCCTCGCCATCCGTCCCTATCCGTCAGCGCTTGAGCACGAGATCACGACCCGCTCCGGCCGCCGCTTCCACGTGCGCCCCATGCGCCCGGAGGACGAGCCGGAAATTCTCAAGATGCTCTCACGCTGCTCCATGGAGGACATTCGCCTGCGCTTCTTCGCGCCCATGAAGGAGATCTCGCATGCGTTCATCGCGCGGCTGACGCAGATCGACTACGACCGCGAGATGGCGCTGCTGGCGACCGATCCGGGCGCGTCCGACATTCTCGGCGTCGCCCGCATCGTGGCCGATCCGGACAACGAGAAAGCCGAATACGCCGTCATGGTGCGCTCCGACCTGAAAGGACACGGGCTCGGGTTTCAGCTCATGACCGAGATCCTCGCCTACGCGCGGACGCGCGGGATCAAGCACGTGTTCGGCCACGTGCTGCGCGAGAACCGGACCATGCTGGCGATGGCGCAGGATCTCGGCTTCAGGATCGTGCCCGACGTGGACGATCCGCAGGTGGTGCGGGTGGACTGCGAATTGGCTTCGTAGGGTGGGTTGAGGCGCACAGCACGGCGTCGCGTTTTCCGCAGCGCCGCGCGCCGAAACCCACCGCCCTTGGGTAGGTCGTTGGTGGGTTTAGGCGCGAGAGGTCACGCTTCCATCGGCGCGTCGAGTGCCGCGCCTCAACCCACCCTACGGCTACAGCGCATGTCTCACTGCAGCGGTGTTTCGCCCGGAACCCCGCTCTTGGCGAGCTCGATCTCGGTGACAGCGACCAGAATCTCGGCGCGCGTTTTCAGGTCCGGCGCCTCCAGCAAGGCCTGCTTCTCGGCCGGCCCGTAAGGAGACATCATGGCGAGCGCGTTGACCAGCGCCTCGTTGGGCGCGCTCTCGATGCCTTCCCAATCGGCCTTGAGCTTGTTGGCCTCGAGGAACGCAGTGAGCGCCTGCAGCACCGCGGC
>DATFWC010000703.1:0-6003 GCA_035259885.1 Xanthobacteraceae bacterium | reverse complement strand
GTCGATCGTCGGCTGGTGGACGCCGTAGCCTTCCCGGCCGGCGAGCGCCTCGCCGGAGACCTTGACGATGACCCGTCGATAGGCGGGATCAGGCATTCAGACGACCCCCTGCCGGCGCTGTCACTCCGCCCTGCGCCGCGGCGTTATCGGCCCGCCATGACGGCAACTTCACCGCCGAAATCGTCGGCGGGCCGGTCGATGCCCTCGCCCAGGGCAAAGCGCACATAGCCGGCAATCTTGATTGGTCCGCCGACCTTGCCTTCGGCTTCCTTCACGGCCTGGGCGACGGACTTCTTGTCGTCGAACACGAACGGCTGATCATGCAGACAGACTTCCTTGTAGAAAGTCTTGAGTCCAGATTCGACGATCTTTTCCACCACATTGGCGGGCTTGCCCTGAGCCTTGGCCTTCTCGCTGGCCACGTCGCGCTCGCGCGCAACCACCGCCGGATCGAGGCTGCCGGAATCGAGCGCCTGCGGATTGGCCGAGGCCACGTGCATCGCGACCTGGCGGCCATGCGCCCCCAGTTCATCGGTCTTGCCGGGCGAATCGAGCGCGACCAGCACGCCGATCTTGCCGAGATTGGGCGCCACCGCGTTGTGCACGTAGTGCGCCACCACGCCCTTGCCGACGGAGACCTCGGCGGCGCGGCGCAGCGTGATGTTCTCGCCGATGGTGGCCACCGCCGACGAGATCGCATCGGCGACGGTCTCGTTGCCGAGCTTCGCCGCCTTGATGGCGTCGACGTCGGCGCCGACCTTCAGCGCCACGTCGGCGATCGTCTTCACGAGGTTCTGGAACTGCTCGTTGCGGGCGACGAAATCGGTCTCGGAATTGACCTCGACCACGACGCCCTTGGTCGGGCCGACCGCCACCGCGATCAGGCCTTCCGCCGCCACGCGGCCGGCCTTCTTCGCCGCCTTGGCCAGGCCTTTCTTGCGCAGCAGGTCGACCGCGGCCTCCATGTTGCCGCCGGTCTCGGTGAGCGCGCTCTTGCAGTCCATCATGCCCGCGCCGGTGCGATCGCGGAGCTCCTTCACCATTGCGGAGGTGATATCGGCCATGGAAAATTTCCTTGTCTGTTCGGATCGATGCGCCCGCGACGGCGGACCGCATCGCCTTCGGCGGCTTGATCGCTGCGGGCCGGCGCAAGGCGCGAGCCGCAGCCGGCCTCACTCCGCCGAAAGCTCCTTCGCCTGCGCGATCCACCCTTCGACGCGGCCGGGAAGTCCCACTTCCTCGCCGATCTTGTGGGCATCCTCGGGGACCAGCTCGGCGATCTGCGAGTAGTGGAAGATGCCGAGATCGTTGAGGCGCTTCTCGATCGTGCCCGACACGCCGGCGAGCTTGCGCAGATCGTCGGCGGCGCCGCGCGGCCCCGACAACGGCTGCAGGTTCTTCCATTCGGTGGGCGCCGGCAGCGGCTCGACGATCGGCTCGGCGGCGGCGCCGGTATCGACGCCCAACTCGCCCTGCGCCCGCGAGATGCCGTCGATGGCCGCGCGCGCGATCAGGTCGCAGTAGAGGCTGATGGCGCGGCTGGCGTCGTCGTTGCCGGGCACCGGAAAGGTGATGCCATTGGGATCACAGTTCGTGTCCACGACCGCGGCGACCGGCAGGTTGAGCCGCCGCGCCTCCTTGATGGCGATGTCCTCCTTGTTGGTGTCGATCACGAACAGGAGGTCGGGCACGCCGCCCATGTCCTTGATGCCGCCGAGCGCGCGGTCGAGCTTGTCGCGCTCGCGCTGCAGCGTCAGGCGCTCCTTCTTGGTGTAGCCCTGGCCCTCGCCCGAGTTCAGCATCTCGTCGAGCTTGCGCAGGCGCTTGATCGATTCCGAGATGGTCTTCCAGTTGGTCAGCGTGCCGCCGAGCCAGCGCGAGTTCACGTAGTACTGCGCCGAGCGCTTGGCGGCGTCGGCGACCGCGTCCTGCGCCTGGCGCTTGGTGCCGACGAACAGGATGCGCCCGCCCTTGGCCACGGTGTCGCTCACCGCCTGCAGGGCGCGATGGAACATCGGCACGGTCTGCGCCAGGTCGATGATGTGGATGTTGTTGCGGGTCCCGAAGATGTATTCCTGCATCTTCGGATTCCAGCGGTGGGCCTGATGGCCGAAATGGACGCCAGCTTCCAACAGCTGGCGCATCGAGAAATCGGGCAGCGCCATGGTCTTCTCCGGTTGAGCCGCCGCGGACCTTGTGAGCCCCGGCCCTTCGGGCCGGCGCCACCGGACGGCCTTTCGGCCACGATCCGCGTGTGAGATGGCCGGGATATAGCGACCGACTCCGGGGGAAGCAAGGCGCGCAGGGCCTTTCGGCTTTCCCACCGGGCCCCTGCCCGGCTGCAGGCCTTAACGAAAGCACAACGCCGGCCGGCTAACTTTTGCCGCCAGGAGGGGGCAGAGCATGAGTGAGGGACGATCCGCTTCGCGGCAACGCATGCGCTGGCTCAGCCTTGCCCGCCTCACCGCGCTCACCGTGCTGATCCTGACGGCCGCCGCTGGCGGCAGGCCGGCCGCGGCCGATGCGCGCATCACGCGCGACTACGGCGGCCTCGTCGACACCTACAAGGCCAAGTATGCGCGCCTCGCCGCCACGAAGGAGCGCGTCATCGTTGACGGCGTGTGCAATTCGGCCTGCACGCTGGTGCTCGGGGTCGTGCCACTGCGGCGCATGTGCGTGACGCCGCGCGCGAGCTTCGGCTTCCACCAGGCCTACTACGACAAGCGCTGGACCGCCGGCGCCAAGGTGACCAGCATCGCCGGCACCGCCGAACTGATGTCGGTCTATCCAGACAAGGTCAAACGCTGGATCAGCCGCAATGGCGGGCTGACCTCGCAGATGAAGCATCTCAAGAGCGGCCCGGACCTGTGGGCGATCGTCGACCCGTGCCCGGAGGAGTTTTGACGGGTCCACGCGTCCAGACGTTCTTCACTTTGTCAAACAGCCAACGCTCCGCCGCCCGTTTGGCCGTCTTCGGCCTTCAAGGCGCACGGGCCTGCGCCTTCTTCCTTGCTCCCTCAATAGAAGGGGAGCGGAGCGCCGAAAAGGCGCTCGTGCGGCCGTGCGATAAGCCGCACTTTGGCGTGTGTGCGAGACACGCCGAAGGACGCTTGCGAGGCGTCCCCGTGCCCCTTGCGATCGGGGCACTCGCCTTGCGGCGCTCCACTGCGGCTGCTCCGATTCCATCGACCCTTTAGTAGCCGTGGTCGCCCGAGTGCGGGTTACCAGCCCGCCCGCGGGAGCCGCTCCTGCCTCCGCCGCCGGCTCGTCTCCGGAGACGCCCTCAGCGAGGCGGGACGATTGAGCCTGGAACAAAGCAGGAACGATGTCAAGGAAAGGGGAGTTTTTCACCGCGCCCTTTGTTTGGTCGCGTAGCCCGCATGGAGCGAAGCGCAATGCGGGAGTGGCGGTGCGATACGGAGAAGGCCGCGCCTGGATTTCGCTCGCTCCATCCGGGCTATGGCGCGGAGCAAGATCGATCGAACGGAGCAATGCCGTAGGGTCGGCAACGGCGGGTGATCTCGGCCAGCACGGTGGACAAATTCGCGCGAGCGCCGTTGCCCACCATCAACGCCACGATGGGCGAATTGGCCCAACCTACGGCTCTGTCAAAAAAAGGGAGTTCTCCACCGTCGTGACGGTGAAGAACTCCCTGCGCCGCAAGGGGGAGAGAGCAGCGGCGCCTGCAGCTTTCTGCACCTGGGGCGCGATCTGCGCCGAGGCCCTGAACGCTTTCCCAAGGTGCCGTCTCGCCTCCTCCCGTGCGGGAGGAGGCGAAGCGTCAGATGATGAACCACTCGTGGCCGACGGTGCCGAGAGAGGCAGTCGATGCGACCGAGTTGTTGTGGATCTGCTGGATCTGGAACGTGCCGTCGTCGTGCCGCAGCAGCAGGTCGTCAGTGCCGTCGCCGCTGAAGTCGTAGGTGCCGGCGATGTGCATATTTGCGGATAAGGTCTGCGGGAACGACACGCCGCTGACCTGATTGTTGCTGATGTCGTGGATCAGCAACTGCCCGTCGTCGTGCCGCCACAGCAGATCGCTGGTGTGGTCGCCGTTGAAGTCGCCGGTGCCGGCAAAATGCCAGTCGCTTCCGATCGCCCCGACCAGAGCGCTTCCGATCACATGGTTGGACTTGATGTCATGGATCAGCAGCATTCCGTCGCTGCTGCGCTGCCACAACAGGTCATCGGTGCCGTCGTTGTTGAAGTCTCCGGTCCCGAGGAACTTCAAGTCGGTTCCGACTGCGCCGACGAACGTGCTGCCCGAGACCTGCGTCCCGTTGATCTGATGGATGTGCAGCATTCCGTCGCCGTCGCGCTGCGACAGGATATCGTCGGTGCCGTCGCCATTGAAATCGCCGACACCGAGGATGTTCCAGTCGAGTCCGACGTTCCCGAGAAAGGTGCTCGCCGTGACCTGGTTGGCACCCATCGAGTGAACGTGCAGCAGATTGTCGGAGTCGCGCACCGACAACATGTCTTCCACGCCGTCGCCATTGAAGTCGCCGGCGCCGATGAAGCGCCATTCGGTGCCGACGGCTCCCACCAGGTGGCCGCTGGCCTGGCCCTTATTGACATCCTCGAGGAAGAACGTCCCGTCGTCGTTGCGCAGCAGGAAGCCGCCGCTGTGGTCCTGGTCGAAGGTGCCGCTGCCGTGCGCCACCGGAAGGCCGACCTCGATCTGCACGCTGTCCGTGTCGCTCTGAGCTCCGTTGATGCCGGTATTGCCGCCATCGCTGGTGTGCATGGTGAGAACGTCGTTGCCGGTGGCATTCGCCGCCTGGTGGTAGGTGATGTTGTTGAGGGTCCCGAGCACAGCGTTGATCTGCGCCACGGTCCCGGTTACCGCCACCGATCCGCTTCCGCTGCCGGCCACGGTCGCTGCGCCCACCGCCCCGACGACGAGCGTGCCGTGCTGGACCGACAGCGTCGTCGTCAGCAAGCCGGATCCGGCATCGATATCGCTGATCGACAGGCCGTTGAAGAAGTCGACGTTGGTCGGCGCCTCCAGATGCCCGGGCAGGTGATTCACCGGCTGGTCGTTCACCGGCAGGATGGTCAGCGATACCACCTGCGTCGCGCTCTCCCCCGCCGCGGCGTCGTTCACCGTATAGCTGAAGGCGTCGGAGCCGTTGAAGTTGGCGTCCGGCGTATAGGTGAAGCTGCCGTCGGCATTGAAGCCGATCGTGCCATGACTCGCAGCGACATCGAGCGTAAAGCTCAGGCTTCCGCCGGACGTGGTCGAGAAGGCGCCGGCGAGGCTGTCGCCGAGCACGCTGTCCTCGGTGAGCGTGAACGCCGCGGCGCCGCCGGGGCTGGGCGTCAGGTCGTCCACCGGGATGAGATCGAGCGACGCCGTCGACGAGGAGGTAGCTCCGCCGTCGGAAGCCGTGTAGTTGAAGGTCACCGCCGTGTCGTCGTTCGGCGCGCCCGTGTAGGTCCAGGTGTGGTCGTGATTGTCGACCAGCGTGCCGTTGCCGCTGGCGATCGTCAGCGACATGATGGTGAGCGTCGGCGAGTCCGGATCCGCGACGTGCGCCAGGAGCTCGGCCTCCGTGATCACGCGGAACTCGTCCTCCGGGATCGAGCCGAGGCTGAACGCCGAGGCCACCGGAGGCTCCAACGTCACCGTGTAGCTCTGGGTGTCGGTTGCGGTGGCGCTGTTGAGTGCCGCGTCGAAGGTAGTGACGCTGGCATCCACCGTATGGTCGGCGTCGGCGACCAGGTCGCTGCCGGCAACGTTGACGCTGAACGTGCCGCCAGCCTGCACCAGGCCGGTGTAGTTCGTGCCGTTGACGGTCAGGGTGACGGTGTCACCAACGTGCACGTCGCCGCCCACCGTTCCGGTGATTGCAACGTTGCTGCCGGCCTCGGCGGCATTGACCGCGTTGTCGGCCGTAACGGCATCCAGCGTGATGCTCGCGGTCGGCAGGGCCGTGTCGACCGTATAGCTCTGGGTGTCGGTTGCGGTGGCGCTGTTGAGTGCCGCGTCGAAGGTGGTGA
>DATFWC010000702.1:0-5316 GCA_035259885.1 Xanthobacteraceae bacterium | reverse complement strand
GCCGGAGAGCTACGCCGTCATCGGCGCGCAGCCCGGCGACAGCGATGGGCGTGCCCCCTATGCGGTCCCGCCCGACGCCGACCGCGGCGTCATGCGCCCGCCGGGCGGGCTGTACTGACCTCGGCGGCGCGCTCTGCTCCGTAGGGTGGGCAAAGGCGCGCAAGACGCTGCGCATCAATGAGGTAATCCACGCGATGCGCGCCGTGCCCACGCGTGCGGCCTTGCCAAAGAAAGACGCGTGGGCACGGCGCGTCTCCACCGCATCACGTCTTGAGGGCGCGTTGCGACGCGCCTTTGCCCACCCTACGAAGCGCGTTACTCGAGCTTCTCCCACACGACGCTGCGCACGCCCATGCGGCCGTCGATCGGGTTGGGTGAGGGTGGCACGGACAGATAAAGACGATTCCCTTCGAGGCGGAATTTTCGCGTCAGCCGCGTGCCGGTCCAGCTTTCGTTCCACGAAATATCGACGTGGTGCGTGACCTCGTTGCCTTCGATCGTATAGGTGCCGGCATAGCTGAGCAGGCTCTTGAACAGCGCGTCGGCTTCGGCCGCGGTCGGGACCGCTGCGGCCGGTTTCTTGCGATCGCTGCGCACCTGGATGGCCATCATGCGGCCGTCCGCCCCATAGGTGAGGTAGCCAATCGGGTCGGGCCCGAACAGGTCGGTCTTCTCCCCCGTGGCGGCGTCCTCGTTCACCGCCGCGACCAGCTTCCAGGTCCCGATGAACTTGTCGCGCATGTCCCATCCTTGTCGTCATCCGTCCCGAACATTACGTTGCAACTTGAAGAATCGCCATCGAGCAGGCCCATGCGCGCGGAAATCCAGAACATTGTCGACGAGATCAAGCAGTCGGTCGGGCTGCTGAGGAGGCATCTTTGACTTCGACAAGGCGCGCAAGCGGCTCGAGGAGCTCAACCGCCAGGCCGAGGATCCGAACCTGTGGAACGATTCCGCTCGCGCGCAGCGCGTGATGCAGGAGCGCACCGCACTCGAGGACAGCCTCAACGCCATCGCCCGCATCGAGCGCGAGCTCGACGACCAGGTCACCATGATCGAGCTCGGCGAGGCGGAGCGCGACCAGAAGACGATCGACGAGGCGGAAGAGGCGCTGAAGAAGCTCAAGGCCGACGTGGCGCGCCGCCAGCTCGAGGCACTGCTGTCGGGCGAGGCCGACGCCAACGACTCCTATCTCGAGGTGCATGCCGGCGCCGGCGGCACCGAGAGCCAGGACTGGGCCTCCATGCTGCTGCGCATGTACACGCGCTGGGCCGAGCAGCACGGCTACAAGATCGAGTGGATCGAGGAGACGGAAGGCGAGGCGGCCGGCATCAAGTCGGCGACCATCCAGGTCAAGGGGCGCAACGCCTATGGCTGGCTGAAGACCGAGTCGGGCGTGCACCGGCTCGTGCGCATCTCGCCGTTCGACGCCAATGCGCGGCGCCACACGTCGTTCGCCAGCGTCAACATCTATCCGGTGGTGGACGACCGCATCCAGATCGACATCAAGGAGTCGGATGTCCGGGTCGACACGATGCGGGCCGGCGGCGCCGGCGGCCAGCACGTCAACAAGACCGAATCGGCGATCCGCCTCACCCACATCCCGACCAACATCGTGGTGGTGTGCCAGAACGACCGCTCGCAGCACCGCAACCGCGCCCAGGCGTGGCAGATGCTGCGCGCCAAGCTCTACGAGTTCGAGATGCAGAAGCGCGAGGAGAAGGCTGCCGCCGAGCAGGCGGCCAAGACCGACATCGGCTGGGGCCACCAGATCCGCTCCTACGTGCTGCAGCCCTACCAGATGGTGAAGGACCTGCGTACCGGCGTGCAGACCTCCAATACCGGCGCCGTGCTCGACGGCGACCTCGACCCGTTCATGGAAGCCGTGCTGGCGCAGCGCGCGTTCGGCGGCGGGCCGGCCCGGGTGGAGGATGTGGAGTAGGGGCGGGCGTTGAAGCTTTGACGCACGCCATTTCGCGGTTGTCATCCCGGCCGAGCGCCGCAAGGCGCGAGAGCCGGGACCCAAGTACCCCGGCATCGCCGATCGAACCGCGGCGGTTCAACCGCACCGCAGGGATACTTGGGTCCCGGGTCTCGCCGCTGGCGCGCTCGCCCGGGATGACAACGGCGAACTCGGGTCAGCCGCGATTCACTTCGCCGCGAACGCGTCGGCCAGCGCCTTGACCTGATCCTGCACCGACTTGTCGCGCACGAAGGTCATCACCGTGAGCGCGCGGTCGCGCACGGCGCGCGCCTGGTCCGGCGTCAGGAACGTCGCGGCCTTGGGAACGACCCGCATCATCGTGGCCAGGCGCGCCCGGCGCCACTCGTCGGGCAGCCCGTCATAGGCGAGCGTCGTCAGGTCGCCGGTCAGGGTTTCGGCGAGCGTGATGCGCACGTCGGCGATTTCCCGCATCACCTCCGGCCGCTCCATGTCGGGCCCGGCCTTGGCGGTGCGCTTGAGCTCGGCGTCCATCATCATGCCGGCGAGCTTCACCTGGAAATCCAGATAGCGGGCGAACTCGGTGGCGAACTCGGAGACATTGCGGTGGGTGCGACGCTGCACATTTGGATCGTTGGGCAGCCTGTTGATGTCACCCACGCCGGTGCCGGCGAGGATATAGACGGTGCCGACGCGGTCACCGGCGGCAAACCAGTCGTTGGCGCGGGCGATGTCGGCAGCGGCCAGCGTCGCGCCTTCGATCTCCGACAGGTCGAAGATGCGGTCGAGCAGCGTCGCGATGGTCGGCTCGGTATAGCGCGGCGGCTTGCCGCTGATGGTCGAATCCTTGGCCAGCTCGAGAAAATCCTTGGCGGCGGTCCTGACATCGTCCATCAGTTCCTGCTCGATGCGCGACTCCGTCTCCGACCGCGTGATCGTGACGCTCTCGTCCCAGCCGCTCCAGCCGATGCGGTAGTCGAGATAGATGACTCTTCCCTGCGCATCCGCCCGCACTGAACACGTGCGCTCGGACCTGGTGGACGACAGCGCCTTCACGTCGCCGAGCCGGGTCAGCTTCACGTTGTTCTGTGCGAAATAGGCGGCGAGCGCCTTGCGCGGGCCTTCGTCGTTGCACTCCGGCAAGGTGAACAGGCCGGCGAGACGCGGTCCGCCAAGGATCGCGAGCAGCAGCACCGCGAGCACGGCGCCGCCGCCGACCGCGACGCGTCGGTCGTGATACCAGGCCGGCTGTGCGGAAGGCTCCTCGGCCGCGGGCGCAGCACGCGTGGTTGTCCCGGCGGGCCTGAGGGCGCTCTCCGGCGCCGGCTTCGCGGCAGGCCACGCGGCCGCCGGCGCAGCGCTCGCCGCAGCATCAGGCTTGGCCGCGTTCTTCGCCGCCACGCCATCCGGCCATTCGTCGCTCAACTTCGACCCCTCCGCGCTGGCAACGGTCCTCGCCGCTGTTGTCGCGCACCCGCCGAGGTCGCGCAAGCGGCTTGGCGGGTTCAAGCCGGCGGGACGATAGGCTGCACCGATTGGTGCAGCGCGTGTTTTGTTGCCCCGGATCGAGCAGCGCGTCGCTGGACGTCGCGGCGTCGAACGTCACGACGGGCGCATCGAAACGGACGCTCAAGCCGGCAGGAATGCGCTTTCGCCGGTAGCGCCATCGGTCAGCGTCCGGATCGGCGCGCCATACAGCGCTTCGAGGTTTTGTCGCGTCAGCACCGAATCGACCTTGCCTTCGGCAATGCGGGCACCGTCGCGCAGCAGGTAGGCGCGATCGGCCAGGCGCAGCGCCTGATTGGGGTCGTGGGTGGTGAACAGCACGCCATGGCCCGCCGCGGCGAGCGCGCGGATTTCCCGCATCACCTTGCCCTGGTTGCCGAAGTCGAGGCTGGCGGTCGGCTCGTCGAGCACCACGAAGCGCGGCTCCTGCGCCAGCGCGCGCGCCAGCAGCACGAGTTGACGCTCGCCGCCCGAGATCATGGTGTAGGGCCGCTCGGCGAGATGCGCGATGCCGAACTGCTGCATGGCGGACCGTGCCACCGCGCGGTCGCGCGCCGTCGGTCGGCTGAACAGGTTGCCGTGTGCCGTGCGTCCCATCAGCACCACGGTCTCGGCCGGAAACGCGAAGGTCGCCACGTGCGACTGCGGCACATAGGCGAGGAGGCGCGCGCGCTCGCCGATCGAGATGGCGGTGAGCGACCGCTCGCCGCAGTGGACGTCGCCGCCGCGCGGCGGCAGCAGCCCGAGCAGCGTCTTCAGCAGCGTGGTCTTGCCGCCACCGTTTGGGCCGAGCAGGGCGAGCACCTCGCCTTCGGCCAGCGCGACGTCAAGATCGCGGCCGACCAGGCGGTCGCGGTAGCCGATCGCGAGCGCGTGGCCTTCGAGCCTCATGACCATGTGCGCTGCACGCTCGTGGCGAGCGTGCCCTCGTCGCGTATCATGACCATGTCCGTTGTACGCTCGCCAGGAGCCAGATGAAGAACGGCGTGCCGATGACGGCGGTCAGGATGCCGAGCGGGATTTCGACGCTCGATCCGGTGCGCGCGATGGTGTCGATGAACAGGAGATAGCCGCCGCCGAGAATGCCGGCGGTGGGCAGCAGGCGGGAGAAGTCGGGGCCGACCAGCGTGCGCGCCAGGTGCGGCACGATCAGCCCGACCCAGCCGATGACGCCGGCGGTCGCCACGCTGGCCGACGTGACGAGGGTGGCGGCGGTGACGATGGCCACGCGCAACACACCGGTCGGCACGCCGAGCGCGCGCGCCTCCTCGTCGGTTAGCGACATGACGTTCATACGCCAGCGCAACGCCATGAGCACCAGTGTGCCGAGCGCCACCGGCCCGAACAGCGGCACCAGGTCGGACACGCCGGTCGCCGCCAGGCTGCCGAGCAGCCAGAACGTCATTGCGGGAAGCTGGTTGTAGGGGTCGGCGAGATATTTCACCAAGCCGACGCCGGCGCCGAGCAGCGCGCCGACCACCACGCCGGTGAGCACCAGCACCAGGATCGGATCGCGCGACTGCAGCGCCGAGCCGATACCGTAGACGGCCGCGACGGCAAGAAGCCCGCCGCCGAACGCCAGGAGCTCGATGCCGATGACACCAAGCGAGAAATAGATGCCGAGCACCGCACCGAGCGCGGCACCCGACGATGCGCCGAGGATGTCGGGGGACACCAGGGGATTGCGGAACAGGCCCTGGAACGCGGCGCCGGCGACTGCGAGCGCGGCGCCGACCAGTACCGCCGCCACCACACGCGGCCCGCGCACCAGGAGGATCACGTTCTCGGTCGCGTCAGCCACCGCCGGCGCCTGGCCGGTCGCGCGCGACCACAGCACGTCGAACAGTTCGCCAAGGCCGACCGGGTAG